>CALFSV010000257.1 GCA_937916485.1 uncultured Paracoccaceae bacterium
CGAACGGCTCGAAATTCGCCCACCGGTGCGGGTGTACCGCTCAGGGTCCCATCTTATCCTCTATCGGATCGAAGACAGCTGGCTGGACGTGCTGCGTATTGTGCATGCGCGGCAAAATTGGACAGCGTATCTCAACGAATGATGCTATCCCTGTGTCCCAAAAGCCGACAGTCGATATTCTTCTATCACATGAGGATTTGACCATGAAACCCGCTGACGAAGACCGCATCGCGGCGAACCTTGCGAAGATCATGGCAATGATCTGCATCCGGAATACGCGTCTCGAAGACCTTCACGCAGGCACGGTGCCAACAACCAGGACGGGGGATTATTCCGATGTCCTCGTGACCGATGCTGAGGGCCGGGAAATACCATGGCTTGAGGCCGCCCATATCAACGACGCACAGATGGAAAGCCTGATGCGGGACATCGTCAATCGTCTGTTTACGTTTCACATCAAGAGCGATGATCCGGGTTTCCGGGCGGACCTTGATCGTTGGATGGCGGTCGCTGGCAAATGGGACGATCCGGTGCTGGATCAGGCCTTCCTTGTTGCGGTGGCCAGCTTGAAGTTTAGCCCGAACAATTAGATCAGCACCTGGTGTCACTGTGCCTGCGTCGGGCTGCTTGCCAACAGGCGGTGCTCCCACATCAGCCTGCGTTTGAGAGTAAGAGCGAGGCTGGTTGCTTTCGCGACGGGTTGAAGGCTGGGAGAGTGGCTTCCAGCGCCAGTCACGGAGGAATAGCCGATGGGCGTTGTGGAAGTTTTGGACCCTGTGCAGCCAGCACGAACGGGTGGCTACAAGGTGGATGTGAGCCGGGGTGAGCGGAACGGGCGGGTGTCGTCCGAATGGTTCAACCGGCCCGATGACGAGCGGTATCTCTCGCTCGATGATCTCTGGGCCAATGTGAAAGGTCGGTCGGAACGCAGCCGCAGCCGGGTGGTGCAGACTGCGGATATCCGGGTCGAGGCCGCGCGCGACAACCCCGAGCGGCTGCACCTGGTTCTGCCAAAGGCGCATGAACCGGTCGCGCCTACGCATTGGGCGTTCGGCCAGCTTGCCAGCATCGTCGGCGCGCCGGCCTCTTACCTGCGGCAGTTGCCCGCACCGCTGGCGGGCATAAACCTGCAATACGGTCTGACCAATCACCGCGCCGAGCAGGTGAAGACCTTCGAGACCGAAGACGGCCGCACCGAACTGCGCGCCGTGACTGGCCCCGACTATGGCCGCATCCACGATTTTGAGTTGGTCGAAGCTGTGCAGCGCATCGCGGGCAATGGCACCGGAGACACGCGCTGGAAGGTGCCGGGCGTGCTCGACTGGTCGACTGGGGTTTATAACCCCGATGTCGAAATCAGCCG
>CALFSV010000258.1 GCA_937916485.1 uncultured Paracoccaceae bacterium
TGGCATCCGCCCTGACATGGTCACCGACCAGACGTCTGCCCACGATCCGATCAATGGATATTTACCCCAGGGCTGGACAATGGCCGAGTGGAAGGAAAAACGCGAAAGCGACCCGAAGGCAGTTGAAAAAGCTGCTAGCGCATCGATGAGAACTCACGTTTTAGCAATGGTCGATTTCTGGAAAGCAGGTGTTCCAACGTTTGATTACGGCAACAACATTCGTCAGGTGGCGTTGGAAGAAGGGCTTGAAAATGCGTTCGAATTCCCTGGCTTTGTGCCCGCCTATATCCGCCCGTTGTTCTGCCGTGGCATCGGCCCGTTCCGCTGGTGCGCGCTGTCAGGCGACCCCGAAGATATTTACAAGACCGACGCCAAAGTCAAAGAACTGGTGGACGATCCACACCTGCACAAATGGCTTGATATGGCGCGCGACCGGATTGCTTTCCAAGGCTTGCCAGCACGTATCTGCTGGGTCGGTCTGGGTGTACGTCATAAGCTGGGTCTGGCGTTCAACGAAATGGTGCGCACCGGCGAATTGTCTGCGCCTGTCGTCATTGGTCGCGATCATCTGGACAGCGGGTCCGTTGCATCGCCGAACCGCGAAACCGAGGCCATGAAGGACGGTTCTGATGCTGTGTCGGACTGGCCGCTTCTAAATGCCCTGATCAACACTGCATCCGGTGCGACGTGGGTGTCGATCCACCACGGTGGTGGCGTCGGCATGGGGTTCTCCCAACACGCAGGCATGGTGATTTGCGCTGACGGCACCGATGAGGCCGCAGCCCGTCTGGAACGGGTGCTTTGGAATGATCCGGCGTCTGGCGTCTGGCGTCATGCCGATGCGGGCTACGAAGATGCGGTTTCCTGTGCGCGTGAACAAGGCCTGCGATTGCCAACAATCCTGGGCAATTAGACCCCGCATTAGCGTGCCTAATGGCCGCTATGACGATTGCTGAATTGAGGCCCTCGCGCTGCGGCGCTAGGGTTGACACGAAAACCTGAACAGGAGGCCACCCCATGTTTTTACGTAATTGCTGGTACGTCGCTGGATGGAGCAAGGATTACGGTCGCACGCTGAAGGCACAAATGTTGCTGGGCGAAAACGTCGTGCTGTACCGCTTGGAAGACGGCACGCCCGCCGCACTGGAAGATGCCTGTCCCCACCGTAAATTGCCACTTTCTATGGGCCAGCTTGACGGTGACACCGTGGTCTGCGGCTACCACGGCCTGACGTTTGATTGCACCGGCAACTGTACCGACAGCCCTACCCAACGCGGCATGACACCCCGCCGTGCGGTTGTGCGATCTTATCCTGTAGTGGATCGTTATAACCTGTTATGGATCTGGATGGGTGACGCCGACAAAGCCGATCCAGCAGACATCTACGAGATTGAGAATTATGATCATCCGTCTTGGGGTTGCACCGATGGCGGGATTCTCCCGATCGCATGCAACTACCTGTGGGTGGTCGATAATTTGCTCGATCCTTCGCACGTCGCGTGGGTGCATGTCACATCGTTTGCTGGCGGCGGCACGGACTCAGCGCCTCTCGACATGGAAAAGACCGACCGAGGTGTGATTGTCTCGCGCTGGATTTATGACCAACCCGCATCGCCGTACTACAAAGATCTCGTGAAATTCTCCGGCAACTGTGATCGCAAACAACACTATGAGATGTCAGTACCGGCCATTGCGTTGAACAAATCCATCTACACCCCCGTGGGTACCGGCGGACCTGATGCGCCGATGGTGGACGACACGTACATCAACATCTCATACAATTTTATGACCCCTGTGGATGAACACAACACGCAATACATCTGGTTCCAGCATCGCAACACGGACCCGACCGACAAAGCGATTTCCGAGAAGATGAACGCTGGTGCTGTGATGGCATTCAACGAGGACAAAGAAATCCTAGAGGCTGTTCACAAAGGCATGGATGCAATGATTACGCCGAACATCGACCTCGGTTTGGACCTGGGCGCAAAGACGTTTCGTCTGAAATTGCAGCGGATGATTGAGGCCGAACAAGCCGACGCTTAACGCAGCGCGGCCTGTCGCTTGTCTTCCAACAGTGCAAACAAGTCCTGTGCCGTTTTCCAAATGACTTGCGCTTTTTCGTCCTCGCTCAGATCGGCGGGGACGACGGCGTGCGCATAAGGATCATCCTTGAAGATCGGATAATCCGACCCCAGCATGATCCGATCCGCGCCCAACACTTTTACTGCGGTTTCTAGGGCACGTGGGCCGAGCGACGCGCAGTCATACCAAAGGCGGCGCAAACGACCCGTCGGGAAGGGTTCGTCTGGATTGCGGTGGCGGGCGATGCTTTCGATCCGCTCAAAGATGAACGGCAGAGTGCCGCCAAGGTTCACGATCTGGAACGTGATGTTGGGGAAAGCGTCGAGCATATCAGACAGGATCACCGTCAGTGCAACTTGCGACGCACCCGATTGTAAATCCACTGCAGACAGGCGGTATTGCATGTTGTCGGTTGGCCGCGCCGGAGGCTCTTCACCGACCTTTAAGCCGGGGTGCAGCATGATGTGGCAGCCGTAGTCGTTGGCGGCCTTTAGCAGCGGGCGCATTTCCTCCATGTCAGCCAGCGTGTTGAAGTAATCTGACGGCAGGATGACCCCCGGCAGGCCCAGATCACGGCGAATGCGGCGTACCTCGGCGCAGGCCAGATCCATATCGGCCAGCGGGAGACCGGCCAGCCCGATCAATGCGCCCTCGGTGTCTTTGGTCAACTGCGCGAGAAAGTCATTATAGTCGTATATCGCAGTCGCGATCTCATCGACGGGGAGCAGATCAACACCTAAGGCGCCTGGGAACGTCAACATGCGGTGCGTCAACCCCGTGGCTTTCATGTCCGCGAGCCCGACCATGTAATCGTGGTAATGTTCGGTGAACGGAAATTCGCCATTCATCGCAACCATCATCTCCGCGCCATCGTCCCGGATGCGCAGGTAGGGGCGTTTCTGGCGGGCGCGCAGCGCGTCGACTAAGCCACCGCCGTAATAGTGGGAATGCATATCAATGCGCTGGTTTTCTTCGCTCATCTTGGCCGCCTTCCTATCACATCAGTGATTTCAAATCGGTTTGCGGGTCAGCAACTGCCGTTGGATCAGGTGATTTTCCCGCTTCGATCAACCGCCTGCCGATCATAAATTCGCGCGGAGCATTCATTGCATCAACCGCCAAAAGCTGCGTGCCCGCGTAGTACCAGTGTGACACCGATCCGTCCCGTTCACCGCCACGCACCACAACACGATCATAGCCCGTGTTTAGCCCTGCTATTTGCAGCTTAACGTCAAACTGATCGGACCAGAACCACGGTTTGGCTACATATTCGATGTTGGCGCCCATAATGTTGGTGGCGACAGCCTCGGCCTGATCGATGGCGTTTGGCACGCTTTCCAGGCGGATTCGGTTGCCGCGAAACGGAAACGATGCGCAATCGCCAGCCGCCCAGACGTGGGGCTGGGACGTGCGCCCGTACGTGTCGGTTTCAATACCATTGTTGAGAGTGACGCCCGTGTCTTCGGCAAGATCCACATTTGGGCGAATGCCGATCCCAACAATCACCAGATCAACGTCCAGCGTCTGGCCGTCCGTCAATTCTGCGCCCTTAACCGGCCCGTCGCCTGTCAATCGCGCCAGCCCGACGCCTTCGATGATGTTGACGCCGTTGGCGCTGTGAAGAGTACGAAAGTAGTCTGAGGTTTGCGCAGATGCCACACGTTGCAAAATGCAGTCCGCCATCTCAACGAGCGTTACATGCAGACCCATTTTTGCGGCCACGGCGGCGGCTTCAAGTCCGATGTACCCGCCGCCTACGATCAACGCTTTGCGACCCTTGGCAAACGCGGGGGCCATTGCGTCGATATCTGCAAGGGTGCGTACGGAGTGGACTCCGTTAAGGTTTCCACCAATCGCATCGGGTAATTCTATGGGGGACGACCCCATCGTTAGGATCAGGTCATCAAAATTCAGTCGCTCATCCGCGACAGTTATCGTCCGCGCCTTTGCATCGATTTCGCGCACTTCAGTTCCAAGCATGAGGCGGATGTTTTCATCGGCGTAGCTGGCTTCGGGGCGCAGAAACAGACGTTCGCGGGTCACATCGCCTAGCAGATAGCCTTTGGACAACGGAGGGCGCTGATAGGGTGGAACAGGTTCGCTGCCGATCAGGGTTACATCGCCATCAAATCCTAAAGTGCGTAGTTTGAAGGCCGCTGAACTGCCAGCTTGCCCCGCGCCGATTATCACGATGTGCGTCATTGAACTACCTTCATTAAGATCAGACATAATGGGATTATGGGTAGAAATACGTGAGGAGGCTGCGGTCGTCAAGAAGATGCGATTCGGTAACGCAAAAGCGGCGCCCGGTGTGGACGCCGCCGTTTGTTTTCTTAGATGTAATTCTTAAAAAAAAGAGGCCTTCATAAACCCCATTTTGCAGCTGTCTCGTCAAAGAACCCTTGGGCTTCTTTCAGTTCGATCCAGCTGTTGACGTAGTTGATCCAAACCTGATCGGTCTGTGGCAGCAACATTGCGATCGGTGTTGGCGCGCGTGGCTCCATGACTTCGATCTGACGCAGGTTCGGGAACTTGGTTAGCAGTGTTGATCCTTCGATATTGGATGTGATGAACACATCCGCGCGGCCCGAAAGTACCTCTTGGAAGCCGCGTGCAGGGGCTTCAACGATAGTAATATCAGCGTCTGGGAACCAAGCGCGAGTATTAGCTTCGAACGTTGTGCCCAATGTAGTTGCGACATTTACGTCTGCCATGTTGATTGATGCCCAATCGTCGAACTGGTCAAGTTTGTCTTCTGTGGTGAAGGGCAGGATTTCGACCGAAAGATAGCTGTCTGAGTATCCGGCAGCCTTGAGGCGAGCAGGGCTGATCGAGGCCGAACCGGTGATGTGGTAGTTGCCAGCGACAATACCGTTTACCAGTGTTTTCCAGTCGGTTGGAACCATCTCAAGCTCGACACCCAAATCCGCGGCAAGCTGTGTCATCACATCAATGTCATAACCGACATATGAATTTGTGGCTGGATCACGAACCGACATGGGGTTCCAGTCACCGGTTGTGCCGACCTTCAAGGTGCCGCCGCTAAGAATATCGTTGAGAGCAGATTGCGCGATAGCAGGTGCGCCCATCAGCGACATGGCGCAAGCCGCAACAAGGCCAAGTGATTTCAAAATAGTCATTTTATTCCCCCGTTAGGTTGGTTACAGGTTTTTATGTCTGTTCTTTTCAAATTTTGAATAGATTTTTTTGGAAAAGCAAGTCTTAATATATGGGACCCTAGTCTTAAGGAACGCATGATGTCCAATTCAGGCACGGCGATTGAAATATCGCAGCTAAACAAATGGTATGGAACGTATCATGCCCTCAAAGACATTAATCTAACGGTAAAACACGGGGAGCGCATCGTAGTGTGCGGCCCGTCGGGGTCCGGCAAGTCAACTTTGATCCGCTGTGTGAACTCCCTCGAAGAACATAACTCCGGCACGATCACGGTTGACGGGATCGAAATGAAGGACGCAGCATCGATCAACGAGATCCGATCCGAAGTTGGGATGGTGTTCCAACAGTTCAACCTATTTCCGCATTTGACGATCCTGCAGAATTTGACGTTGGGACCGATGAAATCGCGTGGGATGTCCAAGAAAGACGCCGAAGAACGCGCTATGGGTTACCTCGAACGCGTTCGTATCCCCGATCAGGCACACAAGAAACCAAGTGGATTGTCGGGTGGCCAGCAACAGCGCGTCGCAATTGCCCGCAGCCTGTGCATGGAACCGAAAATCATGCTGTTCGATGAGCCGACGTCTGCACTGGATCCCGAAATGATCTCCGAAGTTCTCGACGTGATCGTTGATCTGGCTGAGGACGGTATGACTATGATTTGCGTCACCCATGAGATGGGGTTCGCTCGCCGCGCCGCGGACAGAATGATCTTTATGGACCACGGCGAAGTGATTGAAACCGGCACACCGGAGGAGTTTTTCGAGGCGCCGAAATCGGAACGGTGCCAGCAATTCCTTAGCCAAATTTTGCAGCATTAGGGGTCGGATCATGAAACTAAGAACAGGACTCATTATCATCGCCTGCCTTGCTCTTGCAGGGTGTGGCTCGTCTGCAGGAACGTGGGGCTGGTATGTCATCGACCCGCGCACAACGTCGGGCTATAACAACATTGGTTTCTTGCTAAACGGGTTCGGCGCCACAATCGTGCTTTCGTTGATCGCTGCGTTTCTCTCAATGCTCATCGGATTGTTGGTTGTTTTGCCGGGGATGTCCGCGAACCGCTGGATTCGGCTGCCATCGCGTATTTACATCGAATTTGTCCGCGCGATTCCATTGTTACCGATGCTGTTCTGGGTGTTTTACGGGTTGCCGGTGGTACTGAAATCGATGGGTATCAACGTCAGCATCGACGCGTTCTGGGGAGCGGTCATCACGCTCGCCATTTCGGACTCTGCATTCACAGCGGAAATCTATCGCTCTGGTATCCAATCGATCAACAAGGGCCAGACAGAGGCGGCAAAGACGGTCGGGCTGAACTACCAGCAAACGATGCGCTATGTGATTTTGCCACAAGCGATTAAACGAATTCTGCCACCCTTGGCCAACCAATTTATCTACATCGTAAAAATGTCGGCCTTTGCCTCCGTTATCGGGATGCAGGAACTGACACGTCGTGCGAACGAGTTGGTGGTTACCGAATACCGCCCACTTGAAATCTACACGCTGCTGATCCTTGAATACCTCGTGCTTGTCCTTATCATCAGCTTCTTCGTGCGCTGGTTGGAACGCAAAATGGGATCTGACGAAAGTAAGGTCTAGGCAACGAAAGACAGGTAATCGGCGGCGACCTCCCGCGCTGCAGATTGCAACAATTTCGTCCCGTGTTCTGGCCGCGCGAGCGCTGAGTGGGACCCAACACGACCATCAGGAAAGTCCCGTCGATGTGCATCAGGTTCCCCGTGTCTATCCCCAGCGTGACCAAGAATGTAGTCAGGCGACAGTTTGCGGGGCGGGGGCAGATCAGGGTCGGCAATGATGCGGTGCGTGGCTTGGGTGATCGACACCTCGGACGGGGTCGCGTGCATCCCTTCCCAGTCGCCATACCACTGCGCGCGCAAGGTGTTTACAGGTTCGAAATCCCACCAGCTGCGAAGACGCACGTCTACATCGACATTAGCCGCCGCCAGACGCAACGGCGCGAGGTTGGCGCCATGGCCGTTCAGAATGTAAATTCGGTCAAACCCGTGATGGGCCAAACCAAACAGAACCTGACTAGCCAATTCGGTGTACAGATCTGGTGTCAAAGAAACTGTTCCAGGGAAACTCATATTGAACGGGGCAGGGGCATAGGCCAATTCGGGGGCGGCAATGGCACTGCATTGTTTCGCCGCCCGCCAGGCAATTTCACGCGCGCAAATCACATCTGTTCCGATCAAGCCAAGGGGTCCGTGTTGTTCAATCGAGCCCGTTGGCAAGATCACTCCGCGCTGCGTCTCGAGATAGTGCTCGACTTCGAGCCATGTCATGTCTTCAAGTTTCATAACCGCTGTTTCCCCGCATCCAGATAGAGAAAGTGATACCATGAGTTGGACCAAATTCCTAAATGAAACTGTTGGCCGCATTGGCGCGTTGCAAAAAGAAACACCCGGCATGTTCGCGGGCTTCAATGCGATGTCGCAGGTCGCCAAAAAGCAGGGCGCGCTGGATGAAAAGACAAAAGAACTGATCGCGCTTGGCATAGCAATATCGACGCGGTGTGACAGCTGCATCGGTTTTCATGTCAAATCGCTCGTGCGGTTGAAAACGACGCGCGAGGAATTGTGCGAAGCCTTGGAGATGATCGGATACATGGGGGGAGGACCTTCCATCGCCTATGGAGCCAAGGCGCTGGAGGCATATGACGAGTTTTCCGCCCACTAGACAAAGCGAATCGGTGCAAGTTCACTTGATTGCGACCGGAGAATGACAGTCAAAAAATTCTTGGTCGCCGAATAGATCACCATGTATCGGCCTGTCAGGTGCGCGTCCAAATGGATCGCCCAAGGGGCCATCAAAACGCCAAACTCGAAGGGAATTTTGAACGCACTGACTTTTTGGGCCCCTTTGGATCGCCGGTTCCAATAATCAGGTGGTCGCCGGCTTTCTCGTCCAAAGGCATAAGGTAGAGTGGCCTGTCGTGGACCTCTAGGGGCACTGTCAGACAAAACGAGGTTGAGACGGGCAGGGT
>CALFSV010000259.1 GCA_937916485.1 uncultured Paracoccaceae bacterium
TGGCATTCCTTGCAATCGGAGCCGCCCCACAAGACGTGATCTTCTCAGGATTTGCGACCAGCGGCTTTTGGCTTTTGGTGGGTGGTCTAGTCATCGGGGCTGCGATAACGTCTTCAGGTTTAGGCACACAGATTGCACGCCGCCTCTTTGCCTACACGGGTGGTTCTTACATCCGTGCGGTGTGGGTCTTGTCGCTTGGCGGGCTCGTTTTGGGGGCCTTGGTGCCATCAGCCATTCCGCGGGTTATCGTGATGATGCCCATCACATTGGCACTTACTGGCACAATGGGCCTGCTCCCCGGCTCGCGAGGCCACACTGGTCTTTTGATGACTGGCGCGATGATGACGTTAGTTCCAACCTATGCCTTTCTCACAGCCAACCTTCCGACGATTATCGAGTTAGGAACCATTGACATACTATATGGAGAGCGCTTCACGTACGGGGCCTATTTTATCCAGAATGCTCCGATCAACGCGGTGCGTTTTGCCGTATTGCTGATGTTGCTTCTGACTTACGGTCGCACGGTAGTTTCGACCAACTCAGAACAAGAGGGTACAGAGCTGACAGAGCCGCTGACCTCTGGCCAAGTGCGGCTATCATGGCTTCTGATCTTAGCAATATTTTTTTGGGCGACCGATACATGGCACGGAATTGCGCCCGCGTGGATCACATTGGCTGCCGCTCTTGTTTTGTTATTGCCATCGGCAGGGATCTTTTCACCGCAGGCCATGAAAACCGAAATTGACTTTTCCATCGCATTTTTAATCGCTGCTGTCTTTTGCATCAGTGCTGTCATTACCGACATCGGTCTTGGTGCAAAAATTGCCAAATTTATTGTCCCTGCCTTAGCCCTTGGACAAGGCAACAGCTTTTGGGACTTTACGGCCGTCACAGCTTTTTCGACTGTCCTTTCCCATCTCACCATTGCCCCTGCGACTCCTGTGGTTTTGGCGCCATTAGTAGGGTCGATGAGTGACGCGACGGGATGGTCAATCAACGCAGTCGCTATGGCCCACAATGTCGGTTTTTCCACAACTGCCCTGCCGTACCAATCACCACCTTTGCTGATCGGAATAGCGATCGCACGCATTCCAGTTGGGGCCCTGACGCGACTATGCCTTGTGTCAGCGCTTGTAACCTCAGTGGTTGGCATTCCTTTGACGTGGGCTTGGTGGGTTTGGATCGGGTTCATTTAGCCTTTTTGCAATCGCGGACTTGCCGCACGCCCGCAATTGTTATGAGTTTGTGGCTATGAACCACCGACGAAAAGATCTCACCCTATGAGCGATCAGATCCTGTTCTGGATTGTGGCCTGCCATCGCCGCCTTCTTTGTTAGCAGCGCAAGGGCGGATGGCCCATGGTAGCAATCCTGAGCGTTCCAATCATGTCTTTGATCATGTCACCGATGCAGGGGGGGGGCGCCCTACTTCTGCCTATACATTTGGTCAGCGACGTTTATGGGGTCTGGAAATACCGGGAATCCCATTCCATCCAAAACTTATTCATCCTGATCCCAGCCGCCGCAATCGGTGTATTCGCAGGCTGGCTGTTCGCTGGTGATACTGATGAAGATGTGGTGCGGATTATCATCGGCTGTGTCGGGCTGATATTCTTGGCAATGAGACAATGGGGCCGCTTGGGGGCAGCCGTGAGCCGCGCCCTGTAGACGTGCCTTTTGGATTATTCTGGGGTAGCCTTTCCAAATTTACGAGTTTTGCGTCACACGCAGGTGGACCCGCGTTTCAGCTTTACGTTTTGCCTCAACAATTGCCGAAGATGATGTTGCAGTCACGTCCACAGTCCTGTTGGCGCTCATCAGTTGGATGAAAGTACCGCCCTACATAGCGCTTGAATTGATCGACAGTAGTGACTGGCACATCGTTGCCATTTTGTCACCCGTGGCGATTTTTGGTACTTGGTTTAGCTACCGAATGACCCGCCTCCTCCCACAAAACGTATTTTTAGTCGTGGTCGAAGTTGCGTTGTTCCTCATTTAAATCAAATTGATCCGCGGCGCACTAAACGGCTGACAAGGGATTTTGATTGATCATTGTCATAAGCCACAACTCCGAAGGTCGTGGCAACGAACATGCAAGAACCAGCGGCATGGGCAAAGCTGCTCTTACCCGATAACCAAAATTTGCCATCACCATTTTTTACCCCTAAAGGGGCCTCTATTCAAACACGAATTAGCGATAACATTGGGATGTTTGCGCTACCGCAAAAATTGTGTCTGTTCTTGAAAAGGTTACTGCACTAAGCACGTCTAAATTCTCCGAGTGAAGGAAAAATCGATGGACCACGGCCTTTTGAAATCTTCAATGACATTGGCAGAGCAAGGGTACGCTGACCTTGGTGCAGTTTACTACAACGCGACGGAAGCCGACCTTGTGGCCCACGCCATTCGTCGCAACGAAGGCCACCTGGGCAAGGGTGGGACGCTGATTGTCAATACCGGAAAGTTCACGGGGCGATCGCCTAAGGATAAACATATTGTTGTCTCTGACATGTCAGAAGACATAATTTGGTGGGATGCAAACGCGCGCATGACCCCCGATGCCTTCGACCGCCTTCATGCTGATATGCGTGCACATATGGTTGGCAAAGACTACTTTGTGCAAGATCTGTTTGCCGGGGCTGATCAGCGCTACCAGATTGGCATGCGGGTTATATCAGAATTAGCATGGCACAATCTCTTCATCCGACACATGTTGATCCGTCCAAATGCCAGTCAGCTCGATGGCTTCATGGCAGACTACACATTGGTCAACTGTCCCAGTTTTTTTGCCGACCCAGAGCGGCATGGATGCCGATCAGAAACAGTGATCGCCTTCAACATAGAACAGAAGTTGATCTTGGTTGCTGGCACGAAATACGCCGGTGAGAACAAGAAAGCTGTTTTCACACTGTTGAATTATCTGCTGCCAGAAAAGGGCGTCATGCCAATGCATTGCTCGGCAAATCATGCATTGGACAATCCTGCCGATACAGCAGTGTTTTTTGGGCTCTCCGGAACCGGTAAAACCACACTTTCGGCTGATCCACGGCGCACCTTGATCGGAGACGACGAACATGGGTGGTCCGATAGCGGGTCTTTCAATTTTGAGGGCGGCTGCTACGCTAAGACTATCAATCTTTCAGCCGAAGCCGAGCCTGAAATTTTTGCAACCACCACCATGTTCTCGACCGTTATTGAAAACATGGTTTGTGACCCTCGGACGTGCGAACTTGACTACACTGATGATAGCTACACGGCGAACATGCGCGCAGCATATCCGCTAGATTTTATCTCAAACGCCTCTCGTAGTGGGTTGGGCGGGCATCCAAAGAATATCATCATGCTGACTTGTGATGCCTTCGGCGTGCTGCCTCCGATTGCGCGACTTACCCCTGCCCTGGCCATGTATCATTTCTTGTCCGGCTTCACATCAAAGGTCGCTGGTACAGAACGCGGCGTGACGGAACCAGAGCCGACGTTCTCTACCTGTTTTGGAGCACCGTTTTTGCCACGCCGCCCTGAAGTCTATGGCAAACTTCTGCGCGACAAGATCGCACAGCATGGCGCCACGTGCTGGCTGGTAAATACTGGCTGGACTGGCGGCGCGTATGGAACCGGGAATCGTATACCTATTTCTGCGACACGTGCTTTGCTGTCGTCCGTATTGGACGGTCCCCCGGACTATAGCTCTTTTCGCATCGATCCTAATTTTGGATTTGAGGTGCCTTTAGACGTTTCAGGCGTAGACAGTCAACTGCTTGATCCGCGTCGGACATGGCTAGATGTTGCAGCATATGATGTTGCCGCTAGAAAATTGGTGAATATGTTTGCCAGCAATTTTGAGCAGTACCGCGCCCATGTTGACAAGGATGTCTTAGCGATCGCCATTAGTTAGTAGAAACGCAGGTATTGGTTCGGCCGCAAGCGTTAGCTGAGTAACGCCACGAACGCATGCCGGCTCAGCGGCAATCGATCGGTAACAACACCCAACACGTGGCGCACAGTATTCACCACCGCGGCACCTGCCGGGCCTGATGAAATTTCACCGGCCCCCAGCGGTGGGGCGTCTTGCGGTCCGATCAGGCGAGTCTGCATGCATGGCACCTCAGAGAACTTTAGGATTGGATAATCATCCCAGTTCTGCGTCAGGTTCTGACCACCTGCAAAGCTGATTTCTTCTTTCAGCGACCAAGATATCGCCTGAGTAAACGCCCCAAGGCCACGCATCGCAACAGTTCGATACGGAACATAGGCGGGTCGCTGGCGTACGACCTGCACGGCCGAGATTGCATACCCCGGGACAGCATTTCGATCCGCCCCACCTTGGGGTTACTGCGCATCGTTGCCCGGCGCCATTGGCATGGGTTTTGAAATGAACTGCTGGGCGCGCAAATTCAGCTCGTTCAAACCGGCGGGACGGGTGGAATGCGGCGAGCTTGTGACCAACGCATCATAAGCCACGATGCGCCCGTTTACGTCCAATCGCGCGGTCATCTTGGTCTTCATCGCTGGGTTCAATGGCGCATATAGGGGTTCATCCTGCCGCTGCCAAAGGCTGCGCACCGGTCGGCCCGTACTACGCGCCATAAGTGCCGCATCAAGTGCAAAATCACTGGAACCGCTATGCCCATAGAATCCGGCGCCCGGCACAAAGATCACTGTGATCTTATCGCGTGAATAGTTCAGAACATGCGCTAGAGAGTCTTTTAAGGCAAAACGTTCTGGCTATGGGCCTAGACAGTAAGAACATCGCCCTTCCACTGCGCCACTGCGCAAGACGGGCCGATAGATCCATGATTAAGCGCAGGTTTGGTTACGGTGACACTGAGCTCGGTTACACCCGCGTCCAGCATGTCACTGTCATATAAGGTTTCGCTTTCTGCGATTTAACCATCCAACCCGTCAATCGGATGAATATCCGATGCAGGTTTGAAATCCTAGCCTATCAAATCCGCCAGCCGCCGCACTTCGGACAGCGCAGTGTATTCTTATTGGATAAGATGGCCAAGTACTGCCCATCTCGGACGAGCTCGGTATCATCTTGCAGGTCGATGATGGAAAGATCACCCATCGGCCCATTCAGTGCAAATCACTAGATAACGCGGCCATGCCACATGCCGTCAAGCGTCATATCATGCAACCAGAGCCCATCCGTCAGACGCGCTGCCAAATCTACACGAGGTACGAATGATCCTATCTATATACGCTCAAATTCTGCCTTGGGCGCGGCGTACTCGATCGCTGGAACGTCCAAGTTCACGTCCTTGCAAAGGCCGGCATAACTCAACCTTGTCTCGAGACCGTCCTTAACGATCTCTCCCTCGTGGACGGAGAGCCCTTCGACGGTTGTTTGTAACAACTCCGCCGCATGATTCAGCATTAACGCACAAGCGGCTGAGGCTACAAGGCGAATCGATTGACCCCCAAAGGTAACAGACAAGCTGCCAACGGTCGGACCTTCGGCTGGGCATAGATCGGTGTGGCCTGGCGTCAAGCGGATGGCATCGACCGTTACGTCCAATTCATCCGCGGCAATCTGGGTCAGAACTATGCTGATCTGCTGTCCCAATTCGACCCGTTCTGAAAAAACGTTGACTGCACCGTCTGGTGCAAACGACAGCCATTGGCTGATCAGCGGAAAGGTCTTTATCGGGGGTGGGAAGTTTACGGCGCGACCTCTGCGATGGCCGCCATGATCCGCCCGTGCGCGCCACATCGACAAAGGTTTTCGTCCAGCGCCTTACGGATATCGTCAGCTGATTTTCCTTGGTCTATCAAGGCTGCAGTGCAGGTCAATATGCCGGGCAGGCACTAGCCGCATTGCCCTGCCTGATTGCGAATAAGCGCAGCGGCCAATTGATGATCAAGCACACCTTCGACCGTGCCAACGTTTTTACGTTCCAAAGTCGATATCGGCAGGTTGCAAGAGGTGACGGGCGTCCCATCAAGCTTCACAGTACAGGCCCCACAATGTCCTTCGCCGCACCCAAGGCGCGTACCCTTTTTGTCAAGTGCTCCGTGCAATGCAAACAACAATTACATAGACGACAGGTCTGTAGCCTCACATGGTTCTCCGTTCAGTATAAAGGCAAAGGTGACGCTCATCCAAACAATCCTAGATAATTCCACCACACAAAGGTCAACGGAATCCCGACAAAAGCCACCGTCACCGCCAATCCGGCACACACCCGCAAAAGTGCCGCGATCGGAATTTGCGCGAGCGCCATCGATATGATTAATGGGGGGGCCTGATGTGGCAAAATTGGTGTCGAAATTCCCAAGATCTGCGTCATGGAAATCGTCTCAATGGTCCAACCGGTTTCCGTCGCCATTGCGCCGGCGAGTGGGGCGAGAATGGCCGGTGCGGCGGGGGCGGTCGTAAAGTGCGACAGAAAACTTGACAGCCCTGCAACCGCGTACAGATCACGAAGATCGCTTCCTTGCCCAAGCTGCAATAAAGGGATCAACTGCTCCGCGATTGTCGTGCTAAGACCCGTGTGCTGCGCAACCGCGCTGATAGCAAAAACAGCAGCCAGAAAGAATGCAGGAGACACATCAATCTGGGTTTTCATTACTTTGTCGTCCAGTATTCCGAACGCAGGCACAGTCAAAACCGCGGCAAGGGAAAGCGCAATCCAAGCTGGCGAAATGCCGTGCCAACTGTCCGTGACCCAGAACAGGATTGCCACGCAAATCATGATGAACAGAAATTTTTGAACTGATGTAAATGGTGTAGGATCTTCAAGCTCAGACAGCCGTTGGGATCGCGGAGGCGCGAAGGGTAGCATCACTGCAAGTAACGCTAGAAAACGCAGACAGTTGATGGGCGCCTGTTCTACGAAATAATCAGTGTAGGACGTGCGTACCCCATATAGGGTTTCGAACGCGCCCAAATGGATAATCGTCGGAAGGTTCCCAGTCAAAATACCAAAGGTCGGCAGGTTCGTTGCAACCGCGGCCGTCATAGTTAGCCCGACATGACCGCGCGACCCGATATCGTAGCCCATCGTTTTCGCAAGTGAAAGCGCGATAGGCACCATGATAATGATCCGTGGGATCGTGGCAGGAACAAGTACGCCCAAACCAAGTCCACTGAGCGCAAGCAGGAGAGCTACCCTTATATAAGAATTTCCCGTGTGTTGGAATATCCGCAAGGCAACCTGCATGCCAAGACCCGTGGTCGTAATGGCGGTGCCAATCACAAGGCCTGCAAACAGCAGCCAGAAACCACCACTGGAAAAGCCCGAAAAAATAACCTCGTTCGGGGCAGCTCCAATAGCAATAAAAGATAAAAAACAGCCCAAGGCAGTGACCACTTCGGGCAGCAGACGCGTCGCGAAAAGCGCGACTGCAAGCGCGGAAATAGCAGCGACGCGAGGCAGCAAATCCGCAGCATCCGTTTTGGCCATGACGAAGATTGCAATCACTGCCAAGAACCAAACCACCGCCTGTGAGACGGTGATTTTGGGCCGTACGAAACTTGCGCTTTCGTTCATGGCGTCAGAATGGTCGAGCCTGTAGTCTCGCCACTTTCCAGAGCTTCATGAGCCTGAGCAATGTCGGACAAAGCGAGACGTTGGTTGATATTCACGGCGAGCACCCTGTCTTCCATAAGAAGGAACGTTTCTGAGGCGGAATGCACGAGACTACACGACGCGACATAGTTTGCAAGCGTGGGACGGGTAGAATAGAGCGATCCAACATCTAATATTCCTCATCAAATATTTCCCATGTTGCTTATAGATAGGGCGATTAAACCATGTAATAAAATGATGAATTACTATATTCAGAATACTTAAACGTGATACCGATATACTGTTCTCACCCGCTGAGACACCCTTCCAACCATCCTATGATTGACACATTCTAATGACGGCATGGGCCTGTCACGCTTCGGTGCCGCTCCAATTGCTCATCATGAAGCCTTTAACTCGAAGGCCAAGGAGCGCTTCCATCCTAATGCTAAGTATTTTTGGCGGGCGTTGTAGAAGCTTCTTATGTATTTGAAGATGGCGAATTCAGCGGGGCGGCGTGTGAGCCAATCCTGTATCCGTACCTAATTTTTGTCTTCAACTACTTATTCAAAACGGTGCTGTCAGACAAATGCGCACTCGCATCAGCTTGCAAGCGCAGCCTAATTTTACGCGCCCAATAACTGGCGCCACTCAGCGAGAGCAGCGGCGCGGTTCAGCTTGAAATTGAGACGTGAATAGGGTGCTAGGAGACGATTTAAAACTCGCATCGGGTTGCTAGCGCAGCTTAATTTTA
>CALFSV010000260.1 GCA_937916485.1 uncultured Paracoccaceae bacterium
GCCCGCTTAATAATGTCCGCCGCGGTGCCCTGCATCGGCGCATTGATCGCAGTGCGCTCGGCCGCCTGCACCCGCATCTTGTTGCGAGCGTTAATTTCCGGCAAATAAAGACGCCGCCCGAACAGCGTTTCTACATAGCCCTGCTCTTTGGCCAAGGCTCGAGTACGGTCCATGTAATCTGCCACGCCCGGATAGCGCTCAAAGTAGCGCTCGATGTACTGTTGGGCCTCATGCCGGCCCAGATGCAATTGCTTGGCCAACCCGAACGCAGACATGCCGTAGATGAGGCCAAAATTGATCGCCTTGGCCTTGCGTCGCTGCTCGGTAGTCACGGCGTCCAGCGCGACTTCAAAGACTTCAGAGGCGGTCGCGGTGTGCACATCTCGCCCCTCATTAAAGGCCTTGAGCAGCCCCGCATCCGAAGACAGATGGGCCATAATGCGCAATTCGATCTGTGAGTAATCTGCCGCAAGAATTTTATAACCCGCAGGGGCGATAAAGGCTTGGCGAATACGCCTGCCCTCCTCCGTGCGGATCGGTATGTTCTGCAGATTAGGGTCCGAGGACGACAGTCTACCCGTCGCGGTCACCGCTTGGTGGTAAGAGGTGTGTATTCTGCCCGTGACCGGGTTCACCATCTGCGGAAGCTTATCGGTGTAGGTGGATTTAAGTTTGCTCAGGCTACGGTGCTCGAGCAGCACCTTGGGTAACGGGTAGTCCAAGGCCAACTCTGCCAGCACCTGTTCAGCGGTAGAGGGCGCCCCCTTCGGGGTTTTTTTGATGGCCGGCAACTGTAGCTTTTCAAACAGAATGTGCCCCAACTGTTTGGGCGAGCTCAGATTAAATTCCTCCCCCGCTAACAGGTGGGCTTGCGCCTGCAGCTGTTGCAACCGCTCTCCCAACTCACCACTTTGTTGCACCAGCAGCTCCCTAGAAATCAACGCTCCCTGGCGCTCAATGCGCGACAACACCGGTATCAGCGGCACCTCTAGTGTGGTCAGGACCTCCGCAAGACGGCCCTGCTCTTCCAGTTTTGGCCACAGGGTGCGGTGCAGCCGCATCGTGATATCCGCATCCTCGGCGGCATAGGGTCCGGCCTCCTCCACGTTAACGTGGTTGAACGTCAGTTGCTTGACCCCCTTGCCCGCAACATCCTCAAAATGGATGGTCTTTTGCCCAAGATATTTGAGCGCCAGGCTATTCATGTCGTGGCGCGTAGCGATGGAATCCAGTACGTAAGATTCGAGCATGGTGTCAAAGCGGATGCCGCGCAACGTGATATCGTGATTGGCAAGTACGCTGGCGTCATACTTGAGGTTCTGGCCAACTTTAGCCCTAGTTTCATCTTCCAACAGAGGTTTTAGCGCAGCGAGTACTGCCTCACGCTGCAGCTGCGGCGGCGCACCCAGATAGTCATGTGCCAGCGGCACATAAGCCGCCCTGCCCGGCTCCACGGCAAAGGACACACCCACAATGCGCGCCTCCATATAATTGAGGCTGGTGGTCTCGGTATCAAATGCAAATAGTTCGGCTGCCGCCAGTGTTTCCAGCCAGACGTCCAATGCAGCCTGCTCTGTCACAATGTCATAGTCCACATCCATCTGCACCGCCTCTGGAACTGGCGTCTCGCCCGCATCCAAAAGCTCGTCCAGCCATGAGCGAAACTCCATCCGCGTAAACCAGTCGACCAAAGCCTCCTGATCCGGGGCGGCGTTGGTAAGCTGCTTGGGGCCTTTTTCCAGCGCCACATCGGTTTTGATCGTCGCCAACAAATAGGACAGGTAGGCGCTGTCTTTTTCTTGGGCAAGCTTCGCGCCCATGGTCTTGGCGCCGCGAAAAGACAGCTGTGACACTTGTTCCAGATTAGCGTAGATGTCATCGAGGCTGCCCAAGCCCTGCAGCAGACCCAGCGCCGTTTTCTCTCCGACACCCGGCACACCCGGAATGTTGTCCACCTTGTCTCCCATGAGCGCCAGGAAATCGATAATCAGCGAGGGCGGGATACCGAATTTAGCTTCTACGCCGGCCTCATCCATCACCGTGTCGGTCATCGTGTTGACCAACGTGGTGTGCGCATTCACCAGCTGCGCCATATCTTTGTCACCGGTGGAAATCACCACATGCATCCCTTGTTCGCTCGCTTGGCGCGCTAACGTGCCGATCACATCATCCGCCTCCACGCCCGGTTCACAAATAAAGGGTAGGCCCATGGCCTTGACGATTTCGTGAATGGGTTCGATCTGTTCGCGCAATTCATCCGGCATCGGCGGCCGATGCGCCTTGTATTCTGCGAAGATAGCGTCTCTGAAGGTCTTACCTTTGGCATCAAACACCACCGCCACAGGGCTGTCGGGGTAATCCAACAGGAGACGTCGCAGCATGCTGATCACACCGCGCACCGCGCCGCTATTGAGGCCGCTGGAGGTCGTCAGCATAGGCAGCGCGTGAAATGCTCGGTAGACATAGGACGAACCGTCGACCAGAACCAAGGGTGCAGTGGTGGAATCCATAATAGAACTCACTTTGTCGGGTGCCGCACACAGAAAAGGGCGGCCAATTTAGTATGATGCGCTAGCACAGGCTATGGCGCTGGCTATGGCGTGATGCTATCGGTCCCAAATGAAGCGCGCAGAACGATAGGTCACTTTCATCTTAGCCAAGTCCAGGGGTGCCCTGAAAAAACCGTG
>CALFSV010000261.1 GCA_937916485.1 uncultured Paracoccaceae bacterium
ATGGCGATCAGGCGATCAGGCGAAGACGGCCCGGGCGCGGCTCCACTTTATTCGCGTCAGCAAAAGGCCCACGATCAAGGCTGTGAAGACCACCGGCTCGATCTGAAACCCCTTGACCAGCCAGAGGTAGTGAACCGCCCCCAGCAAGGCCGCCGCATAGGTCAGCTTGTGCAGCTTGCGCCAGCCCGCCCCACCCAGTTTGCGAACACTCAGGTTGTTGGAGGTCAAAGCAAGGGGGATCAGCAACAGGAAGCCCGCCATGCCGATGGTCACGTAAGGACGCTTCACGATCTCGGTCCAGCCCCGCTCAAGGGTCTGCACATCCAGGATGGCAAAGACCATGAAATGAGCCAGGACAAAGCCAAAGGCTGTCAGACCGATCGCCCGACGAAACTTCATCAGGTTCAGGCCCGGCCATTTGCGCAGCGGTGTCACGGCGAGCCCAAGTATCAGGAGCTTGATGGCGACATCGCCGTACAACCGTTCAAGCGTGTTAATCGGTTCCGGCCCAAGCTGGTTGGACAGGCCAAGCCAGAACAGATAGGCCGCCCAGCCCAGCCCGCCCAGATAGACCAGCCAGGCGGGGACCTTGCGCAGTCCGGTATTTATGCCGCCAACCACCTGCATCAGTAGAACTCGTTCAGATCCATGCCCTCATACAGGGATGCAACCTCAGCCTCGTAGCCGTTGAACATCAAAGTGTCCTGACGGGTGGCAAAGAGACCGCCACCGATCTTGCGCTCGGATGCCTGGCTCCAGCGGGGGTGATCCACGGTCGGGTTCACGTTGCTGTAAAAGCCGTACTCGCGCGGGTTGATGATGTTCCAGCTGGCGGGCGGCTCTTCTTCCACAAGGCTGATGCGGACGATCGACTTGATGGATTTGAAGCCATATTTCCAAGGCACGACAAGGCGGATCGGGGCGCCGTTCTGCTTGGCCATCGGCTCACCATAGATGCCGGTGGCCAGCATGGTCAGAGGATGCATCGCCTCGTCCAGACGCAGGCCTTCGACATAGGGGAATGGAATGACACGGCGCTGGACGCCGATCATGACATCGGGCTGAACGGTGGTTTCAAAGGCGACATACTTTGCCTCGGACTTCACGCCGACCTTTGCGAGGATATCGGCAAGCTCGTATCCGTTCCAGGGCACGACCATCGACCAGGCCTCGACGCAGCGAAAGCGGTAGATCCGCTCTTCTTCGGTCAGACCATCAAGAAGCGAGGCAAGCGAGTATTCGCCCGGGTTGTCGACAAGACCGTCGACGGTGATCGTCCAGGGATCGATGACCATACCACCGGCATTGCGGGCAGGATCTTCCTTGCCGGTGCCAAACTCGTAGAAATTATTGTAGGATCTGATCTCTTCCAGAGTGTTCGGCTCCAGCGCGTCTTGGGCACGTGCACCACCGGCAGCAGCGGTCAGGCCCAGCCCGGCAGCCCCGCCCATCAACTGGCGGCGATTAAGGAACATGGACTTGGGCGTCACATCAGCCTGTGTCAGGTCGTTCTTCCAGCGATAGGCCATTCAGCCCTCCTCTTGTCGGTTCTTGCCGTAATATAGAGACTTTAGCCCAGAATACGATTTCAAGGGCGTCACGATGGTGTTCACGGACTGTAACCTAAAAATCGGCTCCGACTACGGCAGGCAAGGTCTGAAAAAGGGCTGAGGCCAAATGGACGGCAACCGGTATGACCGGCCGCTGGCCGTCTCTATTAAAGACGAAATGATCACGTCGGATGACTTCGGCTGACATAAGCGTGACTTGAAACAAGACATGCGTCTGGCTTAGCCGCGCAGGGGCGACTTTCAATGTCACTTCACGAAAATTCGATAACGATCCAAAGCACTCTGAGGGCCGTTTCACATCACGATGCCACAACGGCATTGAGATTAGAAACTTGGAGACGACACCATGCTTCGCAGAACATTTGTAGCACTTGCAACCGCCTCGACACTCGCAACCGGGGCCTTTGCTGCCGGTCACTCAAAGGACATCGTCGACACCGCAATCGACGCCGGTTCCTTTACCACTCTGGTCGCCGCTGTTCAGGCCGCCGGTCTGGTCGACACCCTGAAGGGCGAAGGCCCGTTCACCGTGTTCGCTCCCACCGATGAGGCTTTCGCAGCCCTTCCTGAAGGCACTGTCGAAGCCCTGCTTGCCGACCCCGAAGCGCTGGCCGCCATCCTCACCTACCACGTCATCGCTGGCAAAGTGATGTCGACCGACCTGACCAATGGCATGATGGCGGCAACCGTGAACGGTGCCGACGTGACGATCATGACCGAAGGTGGTGTGATGGTGAATGATGCCAACGTCATCAGCGCCGACATCGAAGCGTCGAATGGCGTCATCCACGTCATCGACAAGGTGATCCTGCCGGCCATGTAAGGTCGTCCTGGTAAGGTGGGTCATGACCCACCTTACGTTTTGAGGCAATCCTCCGAAAATCCTCACTGGAGCAGGGTGGGTCCGAGATCCGTACCCACCCTGCTTTGTCAGTGGACGACTGCGTCGTTTGGCCGGGGCCGCTGAGAACCGGACACCCGATCCCCGACGATCAGCCCATCGGCGCCCGCAGTTACGGGGACAGTGTCGCCGTCAATGACCTCGCCGGCGAGGATCATTTCGGCCAACTGGTCTTGCAAGGCCCGCTGGATAACCCGCTTGAGCGGACGGGCGCCGAAAACCGGGTCATAGCCTTCATCCGCCAGCCACGTCAGCGCGCCTTGATCAAGGTCCAGTTTGATGTTGCGCCCTGCCAGCCGCTTTTCGAGCGCTGCCATCTGGATGGTAACGATGCCGGTCATATCCGCCCGGGCCAGCCGGTCGAAGATGATGGTCTCGTCCAGACGGTTCAGGAACTCGGGCCGGAAGTGGGCCCGAACCGCATCCATCACATCGCGTTTGGCCACCGAGGCATCCGCCCCTTCGGGCAACTGGCTTAGCGCCTGCGCCCCAAGGTTGGAGGTCAGCACGATCAGCGTCTGTTTGAAGTCGACGGTCCGGCCCTGCCCGTCCGTCAGCACCCCATCGTCCAACACCTGCAACAGCACGTTGAAGACATCCGGATGGGCCTTTTCAACCTCATCGAACAGGATCACCTGATAGGGCCGGCGTCGCACAGCCTCGGTCAGGACGCCGCCTTCGTCATAGCCGACATAGCCCGGAGGGGCGCCGATCAGCCGCGACACCGCGTGCTTTTCCATGAACTCCGACATGTCGATACGCACCATCGCGCCGTCATCATCGAACAGATATTCGGCCAAAGCCTTGGTCAGCTCTGTCTTGCCGACACCGGTCGGCCCGAGGAAGAGGAAAGAGCCCAAGGGCCGCCCCTCGTCATTTAGACCGGCCCGCGCACGGCGCACCGCATTGGCGACAGCCCGGACAGCCGTGTTCTGGCCGATGACCCGCTTGTGCAGGCCTTCTTCCATGCGCAACAGCTTGTCCCGCTCGCCTTCCAGCATCCGGCTGGTTGGAATGCCCGTCCAACGCTCGACCACTTCTGCGATCTGCTCGGGGCGCACGGCCTCTTCCACCAGCAGGGCATCGCCCTCGGCCTCCGCATCCGCCAATTGACGCTCCAGCCCCGGGATAACCCCGTAGGACAGCTCACCCGCCCTGGCGAGGTTGCCTTCACGCTTGGCAATGTCCAGTTCGGCGCGTGCCTTGTCCAGCTGCTCTTTGAGGTTACGCCCGCCTTCCAGCCGGTCCCGCTCGGCCTGCCACTTGGCCGTCATGGCGTCGGCCTTTTCCTGCAGGTCGCCAATCTCTTTCTCGATCTTGACGAGGCGGTCCTTGGAGGCCTGGTCGTCCTCCTTCTTCAGGGCTTCCGCCTCGATCTGCATCTGCAAAAGCTGGCGGTCGAGGGCGTCCAGCTCTTCTGGCTTGCTGTCCACTTCCATCCGCAAGCGGCTGGCGGCCTCGTCCATCAGGTCGATGGCCTTATCGGGCAGAAAGCGGTCCGTGATGTAGCGGTGTGACAGGGTGGCCGCACTAACAAGGGCGCTGTCGCTGATGCGGACACCGTGGTGAAGCTCGTACTTTTCCTTGATGCCCCGCAGGATCGAGATCGTGTCCTCGACCGTCGGTTCCTCGACCATGATCGGCTGGAACCGGCGGGCCAGGGCTGCGTCTTTTTCCACGTACTTGCGGTATTCATCCAGGGTGGTGGCCCCAACGCAGTGCAATTCGCCCCGCGCCAGCGCTGGTTTGATCAGGTTGGCAGCGTCCATCGCCCCATCGGCCTTGCCCGCCCCCACAAGGGTGTGCATCTCGTCGATGAAAAGAATGATCTCGCCTGCCGCAGCCGTAATTTCGTTCAACACAGCCTTGAGCCGTTCTTCGAACTCGCCCCGATACTTCGCCCCGGCGATCAAGGCGCCCATGTCGAGTGCCATCAGCTTTTTGTTGCGCAGGCTTTCCGGCACGTCACCGTCGATGATGCGCAGGGCGAGGCCTTCGGCGATGGCGGTCTTGCCGACGCCGGGTTCCCCAATCAGGACAGGGTTGTTCTTGGTCCGGCGCGAAAGGACCTGCATGGAGCGGCGGATTTCCTCGTCCCGGCCGATGATCGGGTCAATCTTGCCTTGCTCGGCGGCCTCGGTCAGGTCGCGGGCGTATTTCTTCAGGGCGTCATACCCCTCTTCGGCGGTCGCGCTGTCGGCGGTGCGGCCCTTGCGGACCTCGTTGATCGCGCTGTTCAGCCCCTGGGCGGTCACCTTGCCTGCGTCCAATGCATCCTTGGCCTTGGACTTGACCATGGCGAGGGCCATCAGGACCCGCTCTACCGGGACAAAGCTGTCCCCGGCCTTGGTCGACAGCTTTTCAGCCTCGTCCAGAACCTTGCCCGTGGCGCTGTCCAGATAGACCTGGCCCGCATCGCCGGTCACTTTGGGCTGTTTGGCTACGGCCAGCTCGACGGCCTCGCGCACGGCATTGGCGTTCGCGCCAGCAGCGTTGATCAGATTGGCGGCAAGGCCCTGATCATCGTCCATCAATGCCTTGAGAAGGTGTTCGGGGGCCAGCCTTTGGTGGCTCTCGCGCATTGCGATCGTCTGGGCGGCCTGAATGAAACCGCGCGACCGCTCAGTGAACTTTTCCAGGTTCATGGTCGTCTCCTTTTCTGCAAGCACCCGGTCGTCCGGACGCCCGCTTTTGCGGCGCGTCCCCCACTGGGCCTCAAAACATAAATGGGTCCGGATCGGTCCGATCACAAGAGCGTGCGTGCGAATTCTCACACAGTCCCGCGAAAGCCCCCGACGGGACCGGACCAAGGCGCGGCCGACACCATGGCTGACCCCGACACTTGCCGCCCCTGCCCCCATCGTATAGCGATCGCCCAGCAAATGGAGGCCCCGATGCTTGAGACCAAAGGTTCCGACGACCGCCTGATCGTGGCGATTGACCTGCCCGATGCCTACTCTGGCCTGAAACTGGCCGAGCAGCTGGGCGATGCTGTCAGCTTTTACAAAATCGGGCTGGGTATGCTGACCGGCGGCGGCCTTGCCCTTGCCAATGAGCTGAAGGGCGATCTTGGCAAGCGCATCTTCCTCGACATGAAGCTTTTTGACATCGGGGCGACGGTCGCGGCGGCGGTCAGGGGGCTGGCCCAATTCGACCTCGACTTTCTGACGGTTCATGGCGATCCGAATGTGGTCCGGGCCGCCCGCGACGGGGCTGGCGGATCAGATATGAAGATCCTTGCCGTCACCGTCCTCACATCGCTTGATCGGGCGGATCTGGACCTGGCCCTCTACAAACCGGGAAGCCTGACAGATCTGGTTCAGGAACGCGCAGCCCTTGCGCTGACCAATGGCGCCGACGGGATCATCTGCTCCCCCCACGAGGCCGCTCTTGTCCGGGCCCTGCCCGAGGCTGAAGGCAAGCTGATTGTCACCCCCGGCGTCCGTCCGGTGGGCAGCGATGCCGGCGATCAAAAGCGGATAATGACACCGGCACAGGCCATTGCGGCGGGGGCTGACCACGTTGTCGTGGGCCGGCCTGTCTGGCAGGCCAGCGATCCAAAGGCGGCCGCGATGGCCATCCTGAATGAGATGAACGCCCCGCAGGCCCAGCAGCCAAACGCCTGATCCGGGCATGACCCGCGACACCTTTGGCCCGGCGGGCTAATGGTCTAGTCGTCGTTGATGTCCTTGGTCCAGACCTTGACCTGCCCCGGCCGCAGCCCGACCAAAAGCCGCAGCAATATATAGGCCAGCAGCGAAAACGAGGCGAAGAGGACCAGCGTCCAGCCCCAGCTTATGCTGAACAGGCCCAGCGCCAGCAGGATCGCCATGGCAAAGGCACCAAGGGCAAATCCGAGGAATATGAACGCCGGAAGCAGCATTTCAAGAATACCCAGCACCAGCGCGAAGGCCATCCACGCCCACCAGGTCGCCCAGAGTGCGCTGATCATCAGCCCCGCCCCTTCAGCATGTTGAACGCATCGCCAAAGGCCTCAAGCGCGTTGGCGGGGACGATGATCGTCTGGTTGCCCTGCCCTGCCCCAAGCTTGTTGAGCGCATCCACCTGTTTGAGCGCGACCTGATACTGGGCCGCTGCCAGCCCGTTTTCGGCAATGGCAACCGCGACAACCTGGGTGGCATAAGCCTCGGCATCCGCAAGCACGCGACGGGCCTTCGCCTCTTGCTCGGCGGCATAAAGGTCGGCGTCGGCCTGAAGCTCCACCGCGCGCTTGCGCCCTTCGGCCTCTGTCACCTGAGCGCGGCGGGCCCGTTCGGCGTTCAGCTGCTGCAACATGGCGTTGCGGGTCTGCTGATCGAGGTTAACGTCAAGGATTTCGGCCCGCGTCACCTCGATCCCCCAATCGTCCACCTGATTTGCCACCTGCGAGCGGACGGCATCAATCAGGCTGGACCGGTTGGCCTGCACCTGGTCCAGCTCCATCCGGCCAATCTCGGACCGGACGATCCCTGCCACGGTGGTCGAGATGGCGGCGTCGACGTCGCGGATGCGGTAGACGGTCTTTTCCGGTTCGATTATCCGGTAGAACACGCTGGTCTCGACCGCGACAAGCACGTTGTCAGAGGTGATCGCGTCCTGCGTCATCGACGGAAGCTGACGTTCGAGAATGGAAATCTTGTGGGCGATCCGGTCCAGGAACGGCACGATCAGGTTGATCCCCGGCCCAAGCACCGCCCGCAATCGCCCAAACCGTTCGACCACATGTTTTTCAGACTGGGGCACGATACGCACGCCAAGCGAAATCGTGACGATGATAAAGACGGCAAGAAGGATAAGGACGATATTGCCCCCGACGAGTTCGACCAACAGCGCTTCAAAATCCATAACGGGTATCCTTGGGAGGTGTGACCGCAAGATATGCGAAGGACACGGCGAAACCTAGCGTAAAAGGCCAAGGCTGCGCGGATGTCAGGCCAGAACGATGTGTTGGGGCGTGATCTTTGGCATCCGGGCGATGTCCCCCGCCACTTCCATTTCCAGCTTCACCGCCATCATGTGCCACCCCAGCTTACCCAGACGCGCGGCCTCATCCTCGGTCAGGCGCTCGGCCAGTGCGTCTTTCAGGCTGGCCATGGGGTAGCCCTCTGGGCCGGCGTCCCTGACAATACTCAGGATGTGGCCCCGCAAGAGGTCAAACTTCCAGGTCGGGATGCGGGTCACGCCGGACTTGCCGGCAGTCGGCGTGCGACACACTGTTCTTGGTTCATCTGTCATGGATCAAGCCTGCAGCCCCCCGCCCGATTCGTAAAGCCAGAGCCGAAGTTTAGCCACCAGCGAAGGAACCGCATCCGGCAGGGCCACAAAGTCGTCCGGGTGCATCAAGGTCCATCTCTGGCCCTCATCGCCAAAGCAAATGTCCCCCTCGGTCCCGGCCGGATAGCGCAGGACATAAAACCAGGTGAAGGCGGCAGACCCTTCTTGCCGGGGCAAACGCCGCGCCCAAAGGCATTGGGCTGCGTGAGCGTCGAGGCCGACTTCTTCGTGCATTTCGCGTGCCAGCGTTTCAAAACCCGTCTCACCCGGCTCACGCCCCCCGCCGGGGAAATCCCAGTTTGCCGGGAACGGGATATCGGGCTTATCGTCGCGCAGGATGACCAGCAGATGCGCCCCGATAAAGACGGCGGCCTTTGCGCCGTCGAACGGTTCATCCACCGGCGACGGTTTCCACACACAGGACCGTCGGCAGATGCCGTGCGACCTCGTTCCAGGTGGCCCCTTCGTCCGGGCTGACAAAGACGGAGCCGGTGTTGGTGCCGAAGTAGACCCCGACAGGCTGTTCGGTGTCGGTGGCCATGCCCTGACGCAAAACGGTGAAAAAGCAATTCTCGACCGGCAGCCCATCTTGCTGCTTGTCCCAGGTGCCGCCTCCGTCAGCAGAGGTCCAGACGGCGGCAGACGCGCCGGGGGGATACCGACCCTCTACATCGCCATTGAGCGGAAGGGTCCAGATCCGGGCCGGGTCGCGCGGATGGACGGCGATGGGGAACCCGAACGTCGAGGGCAGGCCCTCGGTCATGTCATCCCAACTGCGGCCACCATCGTGGCTTCGAAACACGCCATGATGGTTTTGCTGATAGAGGGTATCGCCGCCTTCACCGGGGGCCCGAACCAGGTTGTGGACGCAATGACCGGTTTCGCCACCCTTGGGCGCGGCGGGGTGATGGTGGTGAACATGGTCGGTATTGGACAGGCGGTTGCGCCGATCCCAGGTGACGCCCCCATCCTCGGTAGCAAAGACGCCAGCCGCGGAAATCGCGACCCACATCTTTTGTGGGTCCGAAGGGTCCGGAACGATGGAATGCAGGACAAGGCCGGCAGCGCCGCCATGCCAATCGGGGCGCGACGGGTGATCGGTCAGCCCCTCGACCTTGTCCCAGCTTGCGCCCCCGTCGCGGCTGGCCAAGAGCATCGCGGGTTTGGTCCCCGCATAAAGAACACCATGTGCAAAGCACAGGGACCAGACCTGGGTGAAGTCCTTTTCAAACGGCGCCGGTGACAAGGTCCAGCCCATCTGCTTGGCAACCTCGGGGTCGCTGGCGGCCCAATCGTCCATCATGCCCGTGGTGAGCCTGGCAAGCGTCCATGTCACGCCATTGTCCGACGACCGCCAGACGCCTGCGCCATGCCAATCGCTCCCCCCGGCCTCCCAAAGCATACCCGTTTCAGGTTGAGAGGCGACATGATTGATCGGCCAGCCATCGCAGAATGGCCCCCGGACGGCAAAGCGGTCGCGACTGCCCGTGCCGTCCAGGACAAAGGTCCCCTTGGTGGTCCCGACCAGAACTGACGTATGCATGGCGACCCCTCCTGTTGGCTTTGACCAAGGGTCATACACCCGTCGTGGGCCCGCGCCAAAGGGAATTCACCATTCCAAGATGTCCGGAACCGGCTTACACTCAGGCATCATGCCAGCCCTCTGCCGCGACTGTCTGACCCCATTTGACGGACCGGGCCGATGCCCGGCCTGTGGACGCCCACGCGTGGTGCGGCACCCAGAGCTTTTTTCCCTGACCATCGCGCATATGGACTGCGACGCCTTTTTTGCCAGCGTGGAAAAGCGCGACAACCCTGACCTTGCGGACAAGCCGGTGATCGTGGGCGGGGGGCAGCGGGGGGTTGTGTCGACCGCCTGCTACCTGGCCCGGATCAAGGGCGTGAAATCTGCCATGCCGATGTTTCAGGCCCTTAAGCTCTGCCCCGACGCGGTGGTGGTCAGGCCAAGGTTTGACGCCTATGTCGCCGCCTCAAAGGCGATCCGGGCGATGATGGACGAGCTGACACCCGTCGTCGAACCCCTCAGCCTGGACGAGGCGTTCATGGACCTGTCGGGCACCGAACGACTGCATGGCGCGCCGCCTGCCGTCATGCTGGCGCGTCTGACCCGGCGGATGAAGGACGAGCTGGGGCTGACCGGCTCAATCGGGTTAAGCCATAACAAGTTCCTGGCAAAGGTGGCGTCCGACCTGGACAAACCACGCGGATTCTCGGTGATCGGGGCCGCCGAGACCCTCGACTTTCTGCGGCCCCGGCCCGTCCGCATGATCTGGGGGATCGGACCGTCGGCGCAAGAAAGCCTCGACAAGGCGGGCATCCGCACCTTTGGCGATTTGATGCGGTGGGAGCGGGAGGACCTTAACGCCCGGTTTGGGGGTATGGGAGAACGACTCTGGCATCTGGCACGGGGCGAGGACGCCCGCCGGGTATCGTCGCATACCCCCGTCAAGGGACTTTCGAACGAGACCACTTTCGGGGTCGATACCGCCGATCCCGACATCCTTGACGGTCATATCTGGCGCATGGCGGAAAAGGTGTCGTCACGGGCCAAGGCGCAGGACAAGGCGGGGCGGGTCGTCACGCTCAAGCTCAAGCGATCAAACCACACGCTGATCTCAAAAAGACTGAGCCTGCGGCATCCCACCCAGGTCGCCGATACGATCTACCGGACTGCCCGCGATCTGTTCAATCAGGTGGGCGACGCCGGTCCCTATCGCCTGCTTGGGGTCGGGATCAGCGACTTGACCGACGCCGCCGAGGCGGACAGGGAGGGCGATCTTCTGGATCCCGGTGCAGGCAAACGGGCCGAGGCCGAACGGGCCACAGACAAGATCCGCGCGCGTTTCGGGGCCGATGCAATCGTCAAGGGGCGCGCCCTGAGGTAAGGTGGGTCATGACCCACCTTACGGGATCATTCCGCCGCGACCCTTTGGATGGCCGGGCGGCCGACTTCGGCAATCTCCTGAATGATGCCGTCCAGCATCTCGCAGAACGCCACAAAATTCGCGTTCGGCTCGATCCGCCGTTCGTCCATGTAAAGGGCACGGTCAATCTCGATCTGAACGGCGTGTTGCTGCCAGGACGGCCGGCCATAGTTCTGGGTGATGTAGGCCCCGGCGAAAGGCGTGTTACGGACAACGCAAAGACCGGCGTTCGCGAAGGCAGCTTCGATCCGCTCAATCACCTTGCTCGAGGCCGATGCACCGAACCTGTCCCCCAGCACCACATCGGGCCTGCGGCCACCCGACTGGGACACAGCATCGAGCGCCTCGTGCGGCATGGAGTGGCAGTCGATCAGGATCGCTTCGCCGAACTGCCTGTGACTCTCGTCGATCAAGGTCTGGAGCATGTCGTGGTAAGGGCGCCAATAGCGGCTAAGCCTATAGTGCACCTCTTCCAACCCCAACTTGCCCCGGTAAATGGCGCGGCCATTGGCCACGACCCTGGGAATCACACCAAGACCGCTGGCAATCCGGGGATTATGCGCGGACCTGCGCACGCCATCGATCAACGCCGGGTCGAGTTCTTCGGACGCCCGGTTGAGATCGACATAGGCCCGAGGGGCGCCTGCCGCCAAAAATGCCGCGCCGTACTGTGCCGCCGGTGCAAAAAGTTGATCGACGAACGCGTCTTCTGACGACCGAATCTCGCGCTGGTCGAGAACGGCAGACCGCAGGAAGGCGTCAGAATAAGCCCGCCCACTATGGGGCGAGGCAAAGATGACACTGGTGTCGCGGCGCGCGGGCCGGATAAGATTGTAGGCAAGATCGGACATCTGGGCTCCCTGTCTGGGCGTAAGATAGCCTGAAAAACTCAGATGCCAAAAGCCCTTGATCCCCCCCGCGACTCCTTTTATAGACCGCTCACCCGACGCGGAGTATTTCCGCGTTCTCTTTATATGAGGACGCAGAGAATTCGCTGAGGATACGGGCGGTTAGCTCAGCGGTAGAGCACTTCGTTGACATCGAAGGGGTCACAAGTTCGAACCTTGTACCGCCCACCATTGAATGAGACGGTCCCTAGGTCGGGGCCACGACTGCAACCAAGAGGCGCATCCGCCGCGCCGCGACAAGAGGAGAAGGCCATGAAGGTCGCAAACTCACTCCGCTCGCTCAAGCAGCGCCACCGCGATTGCCGCGTCGTGCGCCGTAAGGGCCGGGTCTACGTTATCAACAAGACGCAGCGCCGGTTCAAAGCCCGCCAGGGCTAAGTGGTTGAGGGACCGCGAGGTCCCGACAACCTTATCGGTGAAAATGCATCAGGGCCGTCCTCAGGGGCGGCCTTTTGCTTTTCCGGTTTTCCATACCCTGCCCAGATGACACTAGCGTTATCGCTGATCAACGGCCTATCCTGCGCCCATGTTAACAATGATCGAAAGGGAATACCCATGAGGCGTTCGAGATCAATGGCCGTACTGACCGCCCTGGCGACAGCCGGGTTTGCGATGCCTGTCGCCGCCCAGTCCAATATCTGCGGTGGTGTCGGTGACGCAGGACAGTGGATCGGCGGGACAGAAGCAGGCTCTGACGTTTCCACGGCGACAAGCCATATGGAGCAGATGGCCATCGTTTTGATGGGCAACGAGTATGTGGCTTTGTTCAATGTATCCCAGCCCACCGGCGTGCGGGTCGAAGCGGCCGGTCGTGGCGGCGGCGATCCCGTTATCGATCTGCGCGATTCCGCCGGCACGATCATCCTGTCGGATGATGATTCGGGCGGCGAGGGATCTTCACGCGGGGAACTGCAGTTGAACCCGGGCACCTATTGCCTTTCGATGAACAGCTATGACGGCGCACCGATGACCGGTTTCGTCCGGGTTGGACGGCTTGAGCAAGAAGCCCTGACGCAGGGCCTTGGCATGGGTATTCCTGATGTCGGCCCCGGCCCGTCCGGCGGATCGGGATGCACCAGCGTCTCAAACTACATTGGCGACGGCGGTCCCATTGACCGCAGCCTGATGAGCGGCGGTGCATCGGTGACCGCATCCGTCGATCAGATTGACGCCTGGGGCTTTTCCCTCGCCTCTGCCGCCTCGATCTCGGTCACGGCCGAGAACGAGATGGCGGATCCTGTCATCACGATCTTCGATTCAATGGGCAACTTCGTCGCCGAGAACGATGATTTCGACGGCCTGAACTCCCGCATCGATCTGACCACGCCACTTGCTGCGGGCGACTACTGCATCGAGATGCGGGCCCTGTCGGACACCTCTGCGCCGGTCACGGTTTCGATCACCGGCTACGACCCTGCAGCCGCCCTTGTGGGGCTGTACGAGCGGGGCGAGGCAAGCCCGCCGCTTGACGGTTCTTACCCTGTCACACCGTTGGGCCCGCTTGCCAACCGGGTCCGCCAGGATCTTCAGGTCGGTGATGTGAACACCTGGCTGTCCTTTGAAATCGACAGTGCCGGTCTGGTCCTTATCGAAGGGGTTTCAAATGGTATCGGCGACCCGATCATGGTCCTTTACGATGACTTTGGACGGCTTGTGTCCGAGAACGACGACTATGGTGGAAACCTTGATCCGCTGATCTCGGCCCGGGTGAATCCTGGCACCTACCTCGTTGGAATCCGGCAGTTGAGCGAGGGTGAGAACGGCCTTGTCCGCCTCTTGTTCGAGCGGTACGTCCCCGCACCTTGAGCCTCGAGCCATCAGCCGGGCAAAATGACAAAGGGCCTCGCCATACGGCGGGGCCCTCGCCATTTTCAAATGAGGAAGGGTCAGGTTGGGGAAAAGCGAAAGACACCATGCCCATCGGCAAGGTCGCGGATAGATTGCCAACCGCGGCGCACAAAAAGGCTCGAGGCTGACTTTGTGGTCGCGTGAATATTGCCAAGGCCTTCGGTCCGGGCCTTCTGTTCGACCGCTTCCACCAAAAGACCGCCGATGCCCTGTTTGCGCAGCACCCTGCGCACCACGAGGCCGACCAACCATTTGTCCTCACCATCCGCCGCGCCGAGGGATTCGCCGGCCATGGCCACAGTTCCAACAACCATATCGTCCAGAACTGCCAGGACGCCCCAGGGCAGTCCCGAAAGCTGGGACCGTGCCCCCAGATCGGCAAGCGCGTTGCCCGGACCAAAGGGGCCATACCATTCGGGCCAGTTCTCGATCATCAAGGCAGCGGCGGGCCGCATGAGATCCTGACGTTCTGACAGATGAACAAGCTCTAGTGACTTCATCGCAATATCCCTATCGAATCCGCCAAGAGGCGCACGACCGTCCCTTCGTCCAGGTAGCCCGTCACGGACAGGTCACGATCCCTTTGGTACCGTCTCAACGCACGTCGTGTCGCGTCATCAAATACCCCGTCAACGGCCCCCGGATTGAGGCCGAGTTGATCGAGTTTTGCCTCAACCAGCCGCGCTGTGATCGGATTTAGACCAAGTGCAGCTTCAGCGGCCAGTGCTGCCTGCTCGGCCGCATTGTTCCCTCTAGCCTGCTCGAGCGCGGCAATCCGGGCCTCAGCTTCGGCCTTGAAGGCTGCATCGGGAAAGGTTCGCAGGTACGCCGTGTATGCAGGCACCGTGTTTGCGGCAAGGGCGGCATCCCAGGCGGACCGCTCTTCATCCTGCGCCTGGCGACGCTTTTCGGCCTCGATCGCCGCAAGTTGTTCGGTCGCCGTTTCCGCGAAAAGGCCGTCGGGATAGCGGTCAAGATAGGCGCGCAGACCCGGTTCATCGGCCCGTGCACCGGTTTCCGCCCAGAAGGCTCTGTCGAGGCGGGCTTGCTCTGCGGCCACGCGTTCGGCCTCGGCCTCAAGTTCGGCAGCACGGCGGGCGGACTGCGCGTCAAGCAGATTGATCTGTTCGGTGGACAGATAGCCGGTCTGGGCAAAGCCGTTTTGCTGCTGCCAGTTCGTGATCGCCCCCCGGGTTCCGGGGCCAAAGATCCCGTCGATGCCTCGGGTGTTGTAGTCCAGAAGACTCAGGTTGCGCTGAATGTTACGGCGCGCATCCCGGCTCAGGTCCATCGCCTCTTCAGCGAGCCGGTTGTCCCGAAACGGTTCGGACAAGATCGCGGCAAGGGCTTCTTCGGCCTCCGGGGCGTAGCGGCCTGTGGGGTAGCGGGACAGATAATTGCGATAGACCTCGGCCGTATCCAGGGCCACGGCCCCGTCCCAAAGGGCATCCTCTGCTGCAGAGTTCTCTAACGGCACAGGCTTTGGGACGATCTCAACCGCTTCCGGGGCCGGCCCCATGAACAAGAGCTGCCGGGGCAGGAAACCTTCTGCCTCAACCCTTCGGTTCGCGGCGATCAGCCGTGTCAAATCACCTTCGGGCTGCACCAGGTCAGTCTCAATAAACCCGGCAATGTCCCGCGGGAGCCCGCGCACAACGGTCACACCCTGGGGCACATCAAGCGTTCCGATGCCCTCACGCAGATAGGCGTCGAAAACCCTGTCCTCGTCGGGGTCGACCCCAAGGACAAGCAGGGCGCTTCCGGCCTGGCGTTGCATCAGTTGCATCACGCTTTCGACCGACAGTGCCCCCCCGCCAAGGCCCAGAAACTCCGGTTCAGCGGTATCGGCGGCCAGAAACCAGCTTCGGGTGCCGTCCGTCACGAAACGACCAGACAACACGATGATCAAACGCTCCGCCCCGGGGACGACGTTGGCAAATCCCGACAGGGTCTCGGACAGGGTTGCCGCCCGTCCATTCGGCAGGACGGTCAGATCAAAGCCCATAACCTCAAGCGCGCGCGCCGCCTCGGCCGGCTCTGCCCCGCGCGACAATCGCCCAAGCACTTCATATCGTTCATTGGCCAGGACCAAAGCGGTGTCCTCTGCCCAGGCGGGCGCATTGAATAAACCTGCCGCCGTGGCAAGAACCGAACCTATGATCAGATGACGCATCGCGGGTGCTCCCTTGGCATACGATTCGTCCTTAGTCTCTGACCTAATGGGCAGAGACCTGGTGCAACGCAGCCATTCTTGATGTTTCGAATGTCCATCGTGCCGTTTTGCTATGCAATAACAAGTTCCACAACGCGTTGCCATTTCACGCAGCGCGGCTTACCGGTTCCTGACAGAGGTCGTTTTGCGTTCGGAGATCCCATGGGCACCATCACTTTTGTTCGACATGGCCAGGCCAACTCTGCTGCAAAGAACGAGGCCGACTACGATGCCCTGTCCGATTTGGGTAAACAGCAAGCGACGTGGCTGGGCCAATGGATGCGAGAGCAAGGCGAAAGCTATGACTTGGTTCAGTCCGGCAGCCTGAACCGTCACCAGCAGACCAGTGCGTCAATGGGATGGGACGACCCGCGTATCGATCCCCGCCTCAACGAGATGGACTACTTCAATCTTGGAAAGGCGCTCGAGGATCATCGCGGCATCCCGATGCCTGACCCGGACGGCTTTGCCACCCACGTTCACCAGGTGATGGAGGCCTGGCAAAACGCCGAGATCATGGGCAACGAGACCTTCGCCTCGTTTGAGACGCGGGTCAGCGGGGTGCTGCAAGAGGCGACCCAGCCCGGCCGTCATGTCCTGTGCGTGACCTCCGGCGGGGTGATCGGGATGATCCTGCGGCACCTTCTGGACCTCGATACACAGGCGTTCGGGCGCATCCTTCTGCCGATCTACAACAGCTCTATCCATCGGGTCCACGTGACACCGCACGGCACTTTGCTGGCCGGGTACAACGCAACGCCCCACCTTGATCTGCCCGATCGGGCCTTTGCCAGAACCCACTACTGAGTGACGTCCAAGCCCTAAACTGAAGACCGCGCCGGATACGCTGAAACCAGAAACCTGATGTGATAGGCCTATGACGCGATGGTCTGCCCGATCTTCAGCGCCATGCTTTGCATGTCGAGTGTAAAGCAGGACGGCTGATAGCCTGTGCCTTGGTCCGATTACTGGCGGCGGGACTGCTGCCCATGATCAAGCGCACCCTGATCCTATAGCGGCCTGAACAGGCGCTACTTCCCCGCGCCGAAAATTCGGTAATATAGCCAGTCCGGAAAGAATTGGCTGACCCGGAACAGCCAGGAAAACACCGTTGGAAAGCTGCGTTTGAAGCCGTCGCTGTTCATATGCTCAAAGAACACGCGGGCGGCCTCATCCGCCTCCATGATGAAGGGCATGGAAAAGTCGTTCTTGTCGGTCAGGCGGGTCTTGATGAAGCCGGGGTTGATCAACTGGACCTTGATGCCTGTGTTTCGCAGGTCGGCATACATCGACTCGGCCAAATACATCACCGCCGCCTTTGACGCGCCATAGCCGATGGCACCGGGCAAGCCCCGGAACCCGGACAGCGATCCGGTCAGCACGATGTGCCCCGACCTGCGTTCGACCATGGCGCCGATCACGGCCCCAACGCAGCGCGATGCACCAAGGTAGTTGATGTCGGCCATCGCTTCGGCCTCTTGGTTGTTCCACTCCGAGGCTTTCATCGGCCAGTAGACCCCGGCCAGGTAAACCATACCATCCAGCGGTCCGATCTGCGCCGCTGCCGCCTCGACCGCGGCGCGGTCAGAGACGTCAAGGGCGACGTATGATGCTTTGCCGGGCAACTCCTCGACCAGCGCCTTCAACCGGTCCTCGGACCGGGCGCTGACGATGACTTCTGCCCCTGCACGGTTCAGGGCAAAGGCCACCTCGCGGCCAAGCCCCTCGCTTGCCCCGACCAGCCAATACCGCTTACCTTGCCAGTTGTTCACATCGTGTCCTTTCGGATTGGTCTTGAGAGGGCCTGCGGATCAGGCCGCTTCGCGAGGGCGCATGGTGGCGACCAATTCGGCCACCTTGATCCCGAATTTTCGGAACTGGCTGCGGTTCATGATCGACCCGTTGGGCGTCAGGTACATCCAGTCTGTGGTGTCCAGAACATGGCCCCCCGCCTCTTCCGTCAGTTTGATCTTGTAGTTCAGCAAGACAGCCGAGCCTTGCTGGCGGCCGGTTCCAACACCGACGACATCAGGAGCCTCGGCCTTGATGGCGCCGTCATTGCCAAGGGTCAGGGTCCACTGGCGGCGTTGGGTGCTGCCGCTGTCGTACTGAAAGTTCTCGACCATGGTTCCAACGTTGCCCTGCCAACTCGCCTCAAAATCCCCAACAAAGCGCGAGGTGACGCGCCCGGTCGGACCGTAGATCACGCCTTCGCAGACGATGGGGCCATTCAGACGTTCGCGGATGTCGAACTGGGGACCGCCTTCGGCGTAGTCTTCGGGCTTCTGAGCCTGAAAAGACGCATAGCGCGTGCGGACAACAAGGGCTGTCAGGACGAGGGCGAACAGGATGAGTGCGGCTGTCATGATGGATCAGTCCTCCAGAGTTGTGGCGACCAGAAGGCCGATGGCAACAAGTTTGAGTAGCGACGGAACAAGAGCGTAAAGCACCGTCAGCATGGTTAGGGCAGAGGCCGGTAGAACCTCGGCATCGGCAGAGATTCCCGCCAGTTCGAGAGCGGGCAGGATGACGGCGGCGAAGGCCAACGTGAATTTGTTGACCAAGGACCAAAGGCCAAAGCTTTGCCCCCCACTGGGAGAGACCTTGGCCATCCGGCGGGCGAACATGGCGGGCAGCAGGGTCAGGTCGGCCCCGATGGTGGCACCCGAAAGGATGCAGATCACCGCAAACGTTGCCTGATCGCCTGCCCCCAAGGTCAATGTAACTCCGAAAGAGGCGACGGCCAGGACCATCGCGGCAAGCAGAACCCGCTTGGTCCCGAACCTTTGGGCCAACGCGCTCCACATCGGGGCAGACACGGCAGCGGCGAGGAAGAACAGAACCAGAAGCGGGCCTTCCCAGCCCTGCGCGTCCAACCGGATATCCACAAAGAACAGGAAAAGCGTCGAAGACACCGCCAGCGGCGTCGCGTTCACCAACGCCAGGATCAAAAGGCGGCGGGCCAGCGGATCGGCGATGATCGTGCGGATGGGTGTCGGTGTTTCGGTCTCGACCCGGCCCTGCCATTCGGGTGCCATGGCCAGCGCAGCCACAAAGGTGACGATGGCAAAGCCGACGGCAAATACGGCGTAAGGAGCCGCAACAAGGCCCACAAGAACGGTCGGCGTGACCGCGGCAACGCAGACCCCAAGGAGCGCACCGCTTTCGCGCCAGGCCGCCAGCCGGACGTGACCGCCTGCAATCCTGCCCGCCTTGCCGATGCCCTGCGCATAAAAATTGATGGTCAGAAAGCTGAACGCCGAAAAGAGCCCGGTGATCGTCAGCCCGAACCAGACAATCGGGGCAACTGGCGGCGCGACAGCGAAAAGCCCGACCATCGAGGCCGCCAGCAATGCCGCCCCCAGCGCCACGGCTATGCCGCGTGCCCGGCCCAGCCGTTCCGCAACCCAGCCTAGAACCGGGTCCTGCACCACGTCAAACAACCGCAGGAAAATCAGAAGTGCCCCAATTGCCGTCAGGCTGACACCAAAGGTGTCAGCATAGTACTTGGGCGCATAGATATAGATCGGCAGCCCCGCCGCACTTAGCACCGCGCCATAAAGCGACCAGGCCGGAAGCCTGTCACGCGTCCCGATCGACGCGACGGTCATCGGCTGACCTCGGCTTCCGGAGGCTCTGGCCGGGGGCGGTAGGAAGCGCCCTTCCACCAGAGCTTCAGCGCCTGCCAATGAATCAGGGCCAGCACCCGGCGGGATCCGAAGGGCCGTCGCAGGACAGCCCGCAGGATGCCCATGGTGCTCAAGGGCCGCCGGTCACCCGTCAGGGTGGCGATCAGGCCACCGTTGCCCCGCGAATAGTCGATCCAGATCCCGATCTTCTCAGCCGTGATATCGAACCGGAAGGTGTATCCCCCCTCGATCGGCTGAAACGGCGAGACGTGAAAGATCTTTTGGGCGGCGATCGTATCGGCCTTGACGATCTCGCGCCGGTCGTCGTGCACACACAGATAAGAATGGCGGTCTCCAAAGGTGTTCGTCACCTCGGCAATCACCGCCCGAAGGATGCCCTTGTCATCGTGGCATAGCCAGAAACTGACTGGATTGAACACATGCCCCAGCACCCTTGGCTGGGCCAGAATGTCGATCCGGCCGGTCAGGTCGACGCCATTGGCCACCAGTACCTCACGCGCCCAGGGCGCGCCGCGCCCTTGGTGTGGAACCCCGCCGTGATCCAGATCCCACAGCGACATTAGGTTGCGGCCATTCCTGCTGAACAGCCGCGACGCCTGTAGCCCGGTCGTCGCTTCGGCATCCATCAACACATAGTCGATGGAGTAGCGGAAGGCATTCTTCGTCGCACCCCGCCGGCCGTGATAGGTCTGGCCTGCAATATGATGGACCTTGTTCACTCGGCCGCTACGGCAACCGCCGGACCAGCCGACATGGCGCGAACCACGTCAACGGCACTGGACAGCCCGTCTTCGTGGAACCCGTTTTTCATCCAGGCTCCGCAGAACCATGTCCGGTTGGTACCATTCATTTGTGCCGCCTGCTCCTGTGCTGCCAATGCTGCCAGATCGTAGACGGGATGATGAAGGGTGACTTTGTCCCAGATCAGATCATCGCGGATTGGCCGGGTTGTATTCAACGTCACGAACAGCGGATCTTCGGTCAGCCAGGGCTGAAGCGAATTCATCCAATAGGTCAGGTCGATCCGATCCAGCACCTTGTCGTGCCCCTCGGCATAGACCCATGAGGACCAGACAGAGCGGTTCTTGGGCATGACAGAGGGGTCAGAGTGCAAAATGATCGAATTGGGCTGATAGCGGATCGCGCCCAGCATCGCCTGCTCTTCCGGCGAGGGATCGTCCAGCAGCCGCAGGGTAATGTCGGAATGGGTGGCAAGGACGACCTCGTCAAACGCCTCCCACTCGGCACCCGGTGCCTTGACCATGACACCCTGCGGTGTGCGACGCACCGCCTCGACCGCGCAACCCAGCCGGGTCTGGACGCCGCGCTCGGTCATGGCGGCACCCAGTCGAGTGACATATTCGATCGACCCGCCTTTGACGGTGTACCACTGATGCTGTCCCGTGATGCCAAGCAGGGCATGGTTCTCAAAGAACCGCATCATGGCATGGGCGGGGAAATCGAGGATCTTCTCGGTCGGTGTCGACCAGATCGCTCCCGACAGGGGCAAAAGGTAGTGATCGCGGAAGTAATCCCCCAAGCGCAGCTTGTTCATCAGCCCGCCGATGGTAAGCCCGGCCTCGTCCGATGCCGCAAGGGCGCGTGCGTTAAAGCGCAGGATATCGCGCACCATCCGCAGGAACTTGGGATTGGTCAGGTTTCGCTTTTGGGCGAACAGCGCTCCTAGGCTGGCCAGTCCATATTCCAGCTTGCCACCGGCAATAGAGGCCCCAAAACTCATGTTCGATTTGGTCACCGGAACATCAAGATCAGCGAACAGTTTGGCCATATGTGGGTAGTTGGCGTAGTTGAACACGATGAAGCCGGTATCGACAGCCTGGTCGCCGTTGCGGCCAGCCATCTTTGTCCGGGCATGTCCGCCAAGCCGGTTCTCGGCCTCGAACAAGACCACGTCATGAGATTCAGCCAACATATATGCGGCACCCATTCCCGAGATACCGGCGCCAATCACGGCAATTCGCCGCCCGGCGAGCGCTTTCGTCAATTCAGTCATAGGTCTCTGTCTACTCCACACCCCGAAGATGGTCTGTTTCATGTTACGTCGCCGGAACAAGAACGGATGACTTAACAGTCTTCTTCAGAAAATTTTGATTCGAACTGATCCGCCGTCCTGTTGGGCTCGTAACAGATGCATGATAACGGAAACCATGACCTTTTCGTTGGGCCTGCCGCCCTCTACGATGTCGCAGAACGGCAAAGCAGAGGCGTCCAAGCGTCCAGTTAGAGCAAGGACAAAAGGACCCGTGTCGGAATCGTCGACCCGAATGGACTGGATTGCCGAGATCGAGGCAATCCGCGACCACCAGGACGAACGCGCTTTTGCGCGGCTGTTTGGCCATTTCGCACCACGGGTCAAAGGTTTCCTGATGAAGTCCGGCGTCTCGGCCGAGTTCGCCGAGGAATGTACACAAGAGGTGATGGCCACGCTGTGGCGCAAGGCACATATGTTCGACGGGTCCAAGGCGAGCGTATCCACGTGGATTTTTACTGTCGCCCGAAATCGAAAGATCGACATGCTGCGCAAACAGCGCAGGCCAGAGCCTGAGGACTTACCCTGGGGCCCAGAGACAGAAGCCTCACCGGCGGACGTCATGGCATTAGCCCAGGATACCGAACTTCTCGGGCAGGCGCTGGCCGCTTTGCCCGAAAAACAAAGAGTGCTGATCGAGCGCGCCTACTTTGGTGAGCTTACCCATAGTGAAATCGCGGCCGAAACCGGTCTGCCACTTGGGACGATCAAATCGAGAATCAGATTGGCGCTGGACAGGCTGCGCCACTCAATGTCGTAAAGAAGACCGCAATGAAGTCGATCAATCATCATCTCACCGACCAGCTCTTGATGGGGTACTCCGCCGGTTCCCTTCCCGAGGCGTTCAACCTTGTGGTGGCCACCCATGTGTCGCTTTGCGATGAGTGTCGGGCCCGCATGCATGAGTTTGATGCCGTCGGCGGCGTCTTGATGGACGAAGCCGGGATCGAGGCTGTGAGTGACGACTGCCTGGCCGCGACCATGGCACTTATCGCCGCGGCTCCGGTTGAGGTTAAACCTGCACCTGCTCCCGCCGTATCCTCGATCTTTCCGGCCCCGCTTCAGGACTATGTTGGTGGTGATCTGGATGCGGTTGAATGGCGGCGTATCGGTGGCGGCGTCAGCCAGGCAATCTTGCAAACATCGGATGAAGCGACGGTTCGCCTCTTGCGCATTCCTGCCGGGGTTGCCGTGCCTGACCATGGCCATGGCGGCATGGAACTGACCCTGGTGCTGCAAGGCGCCTTCCGGGACGAGACCGATCGCTTTGGACCCGGCGACATTGAAGTCGCGAATGAAGAGATGGTGCATCAGCCTGTGGCAGAGGCCGGGCTTGACTGCATCTGTCTTTCGGCGACGGACGCGCCCCTGCGCTTTTCCGGCATTCTGCCCCGGATGGCGCAAAGGGTCTTCGGTATCTAGGGGCACCTGCCTGAGGGCCGCCACAGGCGGCCCGAGGCAAACGATGTCAGGCCGCAGGCCTGTCCTTTGGATCAGCCACGCCTAGGTGCGCGATCCGCCAATCGGAACAATCTCGGGCGCACCTTCCACCTGATCTCCGAAATCAAAGCTGTCCAGACGTGCCGCCCTCTTGCCCGCACGCTCTGCCGCAACCGAAATCCCTTCCAAGTCGCCGCGCGCCTGAGAGAAATGCGTGTTAAGCTTGTCCACCCGCTCGACCACCAGTTCCACATCGCGGTGAAGCTGACGAAGGGCGGTCCGGATCGCGCCCGCCTGCTCGCGCATCCGGGCGTCCTTGAGGATGGCCCGCATGGTGTTCAGCGTCGCCATGCAAGTCGTCGGTGACACGATCCAGACCCGGGCAGTAAAGCTGGCCTGCACCAGATCCGAGAAATTCGCGTGCAGCTCGGCATAGACCGCCTCGGACGGAAGGAACATCAAAGCCCCGTCCGCGGTTTCGCCCTCAAGGATATACTTTTCCGAGATCGCCTTGATATGCGCCCGCACCGCGGCCCGGAACAAGCGGGCGGCCTCGACCACGGCCCGTTCATCCTTGGCGGCCCGAAGCGCCTCATAGGCCTCCAGCGGAAACTTGGAATCGATCACGATGGGTCCCGGCGGATTTGGCAGGTGGATCAGGCAGTCGGCCCGCTTGCCGTTCGACAGGGTCGCCTGCAGGGCATAGCTGTCCGGCGGCAACGCCTTGCTGACGATGTCGCGCAACTGGATTTCGCCAAACGCGCCGCGCGTCTGTTTGTTCGACAGGATGTCTTGCAAGGACAGCACATCGCCGGACAGCTTGGTGATGTTCTCCTGCGCCTTGTCGATGGTCTTGAGGCGCTGTTGCAATTCACCCAGTGACTGGGCGGTGTTGCGGGCACTAGAGCTTAGGTTCGTGCTCATCGTTTCGGTGACTTTGGCCAGCCGCTCTTCCATCAGGCGCAGCATCTGCGCCTGCGAGGCAGCTTGCGCATCGGATACATGGGTCAGCCCTCCGGCCAGCTGCTGTTGGCCATCCGACAAAAGCTGCACCCGGCTGCCCAGCTGCCCCATCTGGCCCACGATCTGTTGGGCCATCAGTTCCGTCACCTGTGCCGACCGCCCGGCCCGGCGCAGAGTCATCAGTAGCAGGATGACGACAAGCGCAAGCACGATCAGTGCAGCCAAAGCCATCACCGCCGGATCATCCAGCGCATAGGTTTGTCCGCCCAGCGTGATCATCGGCGTCCGAACAACCGCTCGATGTCGGCTAGGTCCAGCGACACATAGGTCGGGCGTCCGTGGTTGCACTGTCCCGAATGGGGTGTCGCCTCCATATCGCGCAAAAGGGCGTTCATCTCATCCGCCCGCATCTGTCGCCCCGACCGGACAGAGCCATGACAGGCCACCCTGCTCAGGATCGCGTCCAGCCGCGTTTGCACCGTGACCGAGGTTCCCAGATCAGCAAGTTCATCGGTGATGTCACGCAACAGATTGGTGCAATCGACCTGACCAAGGAGGGCCGGCGTCTCGCGCACCGCGACAGCCCCGCCGCCGAACGGTTCAATCCCAAGGCCAAGGGTGGCCAGTTCGTCTGCAATCTCCAGAAGCCGGGCCGCATCGCTTGGGTCAAGTTCGACTATGTCGGGGATCAACAGGGCCTGCGAGGCCACGCCCCGTTCAACCATCTGCGCCTTGAGCCGCTCGTAAACCAGCCGCTCGTGCGCTGCGTGCTGGTCGACAATGACAATGCCGGTCTCGGTCTGGGCGATGATGTAATTCTCATGCACCTGCGCCCGGGCCGCGCCAAGGGGGCGGGCCACATCCTGCATTTCCAAAGGTTCGATCCGGGCCGACGGGGCCGCCGCCTCGGCAAAGCCCAAAGGCTGTTCGGGCATCTGCGCCGCGTAGGAGGCGGCGCGCGCCTGCCACGACGGCCGTTCCATCTGGTAGATCCGGGCCAGTCCCTGCGGCTCTGTCCGCATCGCGCCCAGCGTTTCGCCAGCGACGGTGGTCGAGGCCCGGTGCCCTGCCCCTGCCAAGGCATGGCGCAGCCCGCTGACGATCAGGCCGCGCACCAAACCGGGGTCGCGAAACCGCACCTCGGACTTTGCCGGGTGGACGTTCACATCGACAAGGTGCGGATCGCAATCGACAAAAAGCGCCACCGCGGGATGCCGGTCCCGGCTAAGGAAATCCGCATAGGCGCCCCGAAGGGCCCCGATCAGCAGCTTGTCCCGCACCGGTCGCCCATTGACGAACAGGTGCTGGGTCACCGCCGCCCCCCGTGAATAGGTCGGCAGGGCAGCATAGCCCGTCAGGTGGAACCCCTCCCGTTCGGCATCGATCGGCACGGCGTTCTCGGCAAACTCCCGCCCCAGAACGGCGCGCAACCGGCCAAAGAGGGCGTCGAACAGGTCGCCTGTCTCGCCCTCGACCCGGAACACGGTGCGGTCGTCGCCATCCGTCGCGTCGCGCAGGATGAAGGTCACGAAAGGCTCTGCCATCGCCAGCCTCTTGACCACATCGGTCACCGCCTGCCCCTCGGCCCTGTCGGTGCGCAGGAACTTTAGCCGGGCGGGCGTTGCATGGAACAGGTCACGCAGTTCGACAACCGTGCCCGCAGACAGGGCCGCAGGTCGGACCGCCGTGGCCGCCCCACCATCCACGGTGATCGTGGCGGCCTCTGCCCCCTTGGCCCGGCTGGTGATCTGCAACCGGCCAACCGCCCCAAGCGAGGGCAGCGCCTCGCCCCGGAAGCCGAAGGAATGGATGTTCAGAAGGTCGGTGCCATCAATCTTGGAGGTCGCGTGGCGCGACAGGGCAAGGGGCAGATCCGCCCCCGTCATCCCGCAGCCATCGTCCGTCACCCGGATCAGGCTGCGCCCGCCATCGGCCACCACCACCTCGATCCGGTTGGCGCCCGCATCAATGGCGTTCTCCACCAGTTCCTTTACCGCCGAGGCAGGACGTTCCACGACCTCACCCGCTGCGATCCGGTTGATCGCAACAGTGTCAAGCTGTCGGATGACAGGCAAATCAGCAGGTATCTTGGGGTCAGGAAGCGCCATGCCACTAGGGGTAGCATGGCGCGGGTTGATTCTGCGAGGGTCTTAATTCGCCACCAAGGCCGGAAGCGGCCCGGATTCCAGCCCCTCGGGTTGACCCACAACGGTGAAATGCAGCGCGTCTGGCCGCAGCAGATAGGCCGCCACCCGGTTGACATCCTCAAGCGTGACCGCCTCGATAAAGTCGTTGCGGTTCAGCACGTAATCCGGCGACAGACCAACCTGCTGCATCCCGACCATGATGTCGGCAATCGGGCCGTTGCCGTCAAAGCGCAGGGGGTATTCCCCCGTCAGATAGGTCTTGGCGGCATCAAGCTCTTCTGGGGTCACGCCTTCTGTAGCGATCCGCGCCCATTCGCTGCGGATCACTGCGATTGCCTCTCTGATCCGATCATTGGCCGATGCAACGCGCCCCAGCACCATTTCGGCATGGTCGCGGGGGACAAGATAGGTGGCCACACCATAGGTCAGGCCGCGCTTTTCGCGAACCTCGGTCATCAGGCGGCTTTCAAAGCCCCCAGCCCCAAGGATGTGATTCATCACATAGGCCGCGAAAAAGTCGGGGTCGTCCCGCTTCATCCCTTCATGGCCGAAAAGGGCGACGGACTGCGGGGTGGCGAAATCCACGACGGTCACGCCGCCTGGCAGGCCAAACGCCACGTCGCTAGGAAGGGGCGGTGCCTCGGCAGGCAGCTCGCCCAGAAGGGTGTCGATCATCACACCCGCCTCATCAGCGCTGATATCGCCCACGACCGACACATGCAGGCGGGCCCGGTTCACCGTGTCGCGGTGGGCGTCAAAAAGGTCCTCGGTGGTCAGCGCCGAGACGCTTTCCACCGTCCCGCTCATGTCCGACCCATAGGGATGCCCGGGAAAGGCCGCAGCATAAAAGGCATCGGTGGCAAGCTGGTTTGGATTCTTGGCATCCGAGGCGAGGCCCGACAGGACCTGCGCCCGCACCCGTTCGACCGCGTCGGCGTCAAAGCTGGGGTCGACAATCGCCTGCCGCAACAGGGCGACCGCCTCGTCCCGGTTCTCGGTCAGGAACTTGGCCGATATCGACACGCTGTCGTCATAGGCATCGAAACCAAAGCTGGCGGCCAGCCCTTCGCGGGCCTCCTGGAACGCACGGGCATCCATGTCACCCGATCCTTCTTCCAGCAGCGCCATCATCAAATTGACCGCGCCCCGCTTGCCCTCACGGTCAAGGGACCCGCCGCCCTCCATCAGAATCTCGAGTGCGACAAAGGGGATGGAGCGTTCTTCGACCACCCACGCCTCGATCCCGCCGGGCGTTGTGATTTCCTGAATGTCGACCTCGGCCCGGGCAACGACGCCCCAGACGACAAGGATCAGGCTAAGCGTCAGTCGGATCATTGGGTCAACTCCTGCCGGTTGGACACCACCCAGGCGGTCACCGATTGATCAATATCGAAAAGGTCACGGGCGGCCGCCATGATGTCATCGGCCGTGACGGCCTGGAGGATGCCGGGCCACTCCTGCACGTCCTGCACGGTCAGCCCCTGGGTGAGGGCAGAGCCATAGCGCCGCGCAATCCCGTCGATGCTGTCGAGGGCATAGACTTCGCTGGCACGAAGCTGCGTCCGGATGCGCTCGAGTTGGGCCGGGTCGATGCCTTCTTCGAGAAACTCGGCCAAGGCCGCGTCCATCGCGTCTTCGGCCTGCTGCAGGCTGACACCTTCGGCAGGAACGACGGACAGAAGGAACGTCGTGTCGTCAAGCGAATCTGCGTCATAGCCCGCGCCGGAAAACAGGGCGATCTCACTGTCGAAGGTCAGTTTGACGCTCAGGACCGAGGTGAAGGACGATCCCCCAAGGATTTCGGACAGATACACAAGGGCTGCCGCCGTTTCCTGCGCCCCGCTGTCCCGTTCGGGCGCGAGGTAGCTGCGGGTCACGTAGTCCTGCGACACGCGAGGGTCTTCGAACACCAGCCGGCGGGCGGCGCGTTGTGGCGGCTCTTCGGGGCGGAGGCGTTTGGGCAATTCGGGTTCGGCGGGGATGACGCCGTAGTATTGCTCGGCCAAGGCGCGCACCTCGTCGGGCTGCACGTCGCCGGCGACCACGAGGATGGCATTGTTGGGCGAATAGTAGAGGTCGTAGAAATCAACCACATCCTCGAGGCTCAACTCCTCCATCTCGTGCTTCCAGCCGATGATCGGAACGCCGTAGCGGTGGTTGAGGTACTGGGCCGCCCGGATCTGTTCGCGGGCAAGTGCGCCGGGGCTGTTTTCGGTGCGCTGGTTGCGCTCTTCCAAAATGACCTGACGCTCGGTCTCGATGTCGGCCTCGGTCAGGCGCAGGTTGTTCATCCGGTCGCTTTCCATCTGCATCATCAGGGGCAGACGGTCGGCGGCAACGCGTTGGAAATAGGCGGTGTAATCGTAGCTGGTAAAGGCGTTGTCGGTGCCACCATTGGCCGCCACGGTGGCCGAGAACTCTCCACTTTCCAGTGTATCGGTCGCCTTGAAGAGAAGGTGTTCCAGAAAATGCGCAACACCCGAGGCGCCGACGGGTTCATCCGCCGAACCGATCCGATACCAGACCATATGGACAACGACCGGGGCACGATGATCCTCGATCACCACGACATCCATTCCGTTGTCGAGGGTGAATGTCGTCACCTCCTGCGCCTGCAAGGGGGCGGCAGACCAACCAGCCATTGCAAGAACAGCGGTCAGCACAAAACTGCGCATCATAATCCGGGCCTCTTTTTTCGGTTCCACGTTGCGCATAACCTATGCCGATGGAGCCGCTTCGCAAGCACGGTCTACGAGGTTGTGAGCAGTCCTTGGCGGGGGGCCGGATTAGGTGGTCAGATCAGGGTGCCGGAGGGGCCGAGGGAACAGCCACGCCCAGTGCTGCAAAACGCGCCAGTTCGGCGTAGGCATCAAGGGCCTGCCGGGCATAGGCGTCAAAGTATCTGTCGCCACCAAAGACGTTGAACACGTTGAACACGCCAGCCCTATTTCGAAACGCCTGATCTTCGGCGGCAAGGGTTTCCCGAATATCCGGCGACGTACCAAACCGGTTGACCTGTGCCACGAGGACCGAGTCGCGGGCCGGTATACCGCCTGCAAAAGCCCGCGCGGGATCACCGCCAAGCGCGACAATGGCGTCCGCCCGGGGGGCCAAATCGGCACGGTTGCCGCTTTGGGCATCGGGGTCCGGCAATGTCAACGATTCGGGGATTTGAAGGGGGCGCGAGGGCATGACGGAAAATTCGTCAGGACCATTTCCCACCGAAAGTTGCCGCAGCCCACGGTCACCGGAACATCCGGCCAGGAGGCCCATCGCCACTGTTGCGAGGATCATCCGACGCATTGCCAAGTCCTTCATGCTTTTCGCTCCGCAGTCTTACCCCAGACCAACGCTGGCGTCACGACGCCTTTTTGCGCCCCGATGTGCGACCGGGGCCCTTGCCTGCATCACCCTTGCCGTCTGACGTAAAGATGACAAGGCCGACTGCACCAACAAACACGCCTATATCCGCGACGTTGAAGGCAAACGGGTTCGCAATTCCACAGCAGGACATATTCAGAAAATCTGCGACCGCCCCGTAACGAAAACGGTCAACCACATTGCCCAGCGCCCCCCCGACCAGAAGTCCGGCCGACAGGTAAGTCCAGCGGCTGCCCCCATCCCGACGGACCCAGTAGAGCACGATACCCGAGATGGCGATGGCCAGCCCGATCAGCACCCAACGCATGTCCGCCCCGGAAAACAGCCCAAAATTCACGCCCTTGTTCCAGGCCATGCGAAAATTAAGGAGCGGGGGCAGGACATCGATTTCGCGCCGGTTGATCAGGTCCAGCCAATGCACGACGAACCACTTGGATGCCTGATCCAAGACAAAGATCCAGAAGGCTGTCACCAGCGTCAGTCGCATGTCCCTGCCCCTTTCCTAGTGCCAGCCTAGTGGCGGAAGTGCCGCATGCCGGTAAAGACCATGGCAATCCCGGCGGCATCAGCCGCGGCAATGACCTCGTCGTCCCGCATCGACCCGCCCGGCTGGATCAGGGCAACAGCGCCCGCCTCAACCGCGGTCATCACACCGTCCGCGAATGGGAAAAAGGCGTCAGAGGCGACGACCGACCCCTTGGCGGGGCTGTCGTCCAGCCCCAATGCCTCGGCCATGTCAGCCGCCTTGCGCGCCGCGATCCGGGTCGAATCAACCCGGCTCATCTGGCCCGCACCGACACCGACGGTTGCCCCGTCCTTGACGTAGACAATCGCGTTCGACTTTACATGCTTGGCCACGACCCAGGCAAAGCGCAGATCGGCCATTTGGGCGGCGGTCGGCTGAACCTTGGTCACAACCCGCAGTTCGACATCATCAAGCGATCCGACATCCTTGTCCTGCACCAGCAATCCGCCCGACACCTGCCGGACCGAGACACCCGGTTCCTTTGGGTCTGGCAAACCATCGGTCAGCAAAAGGCGCAGGTTCTTCTTGGCGGCAAAGACGGCGATCGCCTCTTCGCTGGCACCTGGTGCTATCACGACCTCGGTGAAAATCTCGGTGATGGCGCTTGCGGTTGCGGCATCCAGCGGCTGGTTCAAGGCAACGATGCCACCGAACGCACTGGTCTGGTCGCAGTTGTAGGCGGCGATGTAGGCTTCGGCCAGACTGGTTCCGCGTGCGACGCCGCAGGGGTTGGCGTGTTTGACGATGACACAGGCAGGGCCGTCCGCCGGGGCGAATTCTGCCACGAGCGCCCAGGCGGCATCCGTGTCATTGATATTGTTGTAGCTCAACTCCTTGCCCTGCATCTGCCGGGCTGTCGCCACGCCGGGACGGGCTGTGCCATCGGTATAGAACTCGGCCGATTGATGCGGGTTTTCACCGTAGCGCAGGGATTGCACGAGGGTCCCGGCAAAGCTGCGACGACGCGGCGATGCCTCGCCGATCGCCTTGGCCATCCATGTGCTGACTGCCGTGTCATAGGCCGCTGTGCGGGCATAGGCTGTCTGGGCAAGAGACTGGCGAAACGCCAGGCTCGTCTGCCCATCGTTGGCGTCAAGCTCGGCCAGCAAAGGCGCATAGTCCTCAACATCGACGACGACGTTTACAAAGCCGTGGTTCTTCGCGGCAGCCCGGATCATTGCGGGCCCGCCGATATCAATGTTCTCGATGGCGGTATCGTAGTCCGCGCCAGCCGCGACTGTGGCTTCAAAGGGGTAGAGGTTCACGACCAGCAGATCGATGGGCCTGATCCCGTGCTCCTCCATCGCCGCCACATGTCCGGCATTGTCGCGCACGGCGAGAAGGCCACCGTGGACCGCCGGGTGCAGGGTCTTGACCCGGCCATCCATCATCTCGGGAAAGCCGGTGACATCGGCTACGTCCACGACGGCAAGTCCGGCATCGCGCAGCATCCCGGCTGACCCACCGGTCGACAAAAGATCGACCCCTCGCGCGGCCAGCGCCTGGGCCAGTTCCAGCAGCCCGGTCTTGTCCGAAACAGACAAGAGGGCCCTGCGCAATGGGTAAAGATCAGTCATATCAGCGTCCCTATTTAAGATCGTCGTCGCCTGTCCCGATTCTGCCGGGCGGCGCATATTCAAGCCCTCGCCCGCCGGGTGCATAGTCGCGGACCGCATCCGGAGTCCCCTGCGCCTTGGCAAGGGACCAGCGCACGCGGGTGGCATAGGCGATCGCACGGCCAGATAAAACCACCTGATCACAGCTCCGCGGCTTCAACCGTCCCTTTTCAAGGTAGATCGAGGGTTCAAGGGTCAGTCGCGCTTTGCCATCGTGGCGAAAGATCCAGACTTCGCCGCTTTTGAGGGCAAGCGAGATAGCCGTCCCCCCCAGATCGACAGAGGCATCGACATCGGGGTGCAGATGAAACCGGATCGAGAACGGAGCCCCTTGCAAGCTGGTTGCCGCCATCATCGTATCAAAGGCACGCTCATCCCCCGGGCTGAGGGTCGTCAGTATATCTTCCCCGGCGAGCGCGCGCCCATCGTTGCTAAGCTCCATGATCCGGGCGTGGGTCAAACCCAGATGAGCACGCCAGCCGTCGTGTGATAGTTCAAGTTTCTGGCTTCCTTCGGCATGGCGCATCTCGCAACCGACCCGCTCGGGGCCTTCGGAGAAAAGTTCGACCTGTTGCCCCCGGACGATCTTGGCCGGGGCCATCCTCGAGGACGACGTCCCTTCGATACCAAGGGTGGAGTGGCTTGGCGTCGCCCGGCCCGCCCTCCGCCACTCTGGCCCGAAGGGGGCGCCAGACCCGCAGTTCACGATGACGGGTCGCCGTCCGGACGTCATTTCAAAGGCCAGGGTCGAGGCATGTGCTTCGCCTGAGTCTCGCCCCGAGGCAGGCTTGGCTGCATCGATTATGACGCTCGTCCGGGCCGCCGCGATACGGGCGTAGCCCATATGCAGGCCACCTTTGCGCATCCGACGGTTTCCCGAAGCAGCAAGGGCATGATCCAGCCGCCCGTCGATGCCAGCCCCACCCCCATGAAACCGGCCCAACCCGCCGTCAGAATGTCGTAGGGCCCGCAAAGTCGGGGCGATCCGACTGAGAGCCTCAACCAATTCGGTGGGCAGCGTGCGCCCGGCCTCGTTCAAGGTGGCCGAGGCCCAGGTCAACAGGGTAAAGACCTCAAGCAGTTCTTCGGGGTTGCGGCTTGGGATGTCGCCTTGTGGGCCGATGTGGGCCTGACAATCCGCTGCTAGGGCGGCAATCGCAGGCTCCACATGATCCTGCATCCCTTCCAGCGACAGCCCGGCATGAATCATGCCTGTCAGCGCCTCGAACCGTGGCAGACCCTGAGGGGCGCGTCGCCAGCGGCGCGACAGGTAGACTGTCTGCCGGCTCAGGCTGGCATAGAACCGATCAGCCGATTCTTTGTCGCGCCCCCGCAAAAGCAGCAGTGCATGGTTGATCCAGCGGATCAGCCGGCGTCCTGTCAGGGCAGGCGTCCAGCCTGGCCCCTGCCCTTTTCCATAGCGGTCGATCCAGTTCATGACCCAGGTCTGCGCCCGCTCGCGGGATTTGGCATCCCCCACGGCGGCCAGATCGTCCAGCCAGGCAAAGCCGTGAAGATCGTCCACGAAGGGCGCTTCCTCGGCCGCGATGTCCCAGATCAGCGTATCGGGCGCCTCAACCAGCCGGCCCGACAGCATGAAGTTGCCCGCCAAGAGCTGCCTGCCGCGCGCAAAATGGCCTATTGTCCGAGGTTCAGGCGACGACACAAAGCCCGTCGCCACAGGGGCCCGCCCGGCCATGCTGACGTGAAGCCGGTTCATGAAACGCGTTCGCCGCGCTGTCCATGTTTGCCCTTTGGCCACCAATCCGCTGCCTCATCTGGATGCCTCGGGCATCATTCTCGTTACAGTACTAATATGCCCTCGAAACGGGCGAGTCACGCAGGCTTTGTCAGGCATGCGATGTAGAAACCGTCCATGCCACCAGCTTCTGCCCAATAATCGGGACGCAGTCGCAGGCCTCCCTCGGAGGTGATCCAATCCGGGTTCAGCCCCGGTCGGTCAAGGGCCGACCGGTCAACGACAAGGCCGGGGTGCCGTTCCAACGCCTCTTCGATCTGCACTTCGCCTTCATCTGGCAAGAGAGAACAGGTGCAAAACACCATCCGCCCCCCCGGTCGAAGCAGGGTCAGAGCATGGTCGATCATCGCCGCCTGCTGCTCAATCAACGCCCCGAATTCGGACCCGTCCTTGGCCTGTGGCAAATCAGGATGCCTGCGGATGGTGCCAGTCGCCGAACAGGGTGCATCCAGCAGGATGGCGTCAAAGCCACCCGTTTCAAAGGTCAGGGCGTCGCCTTCGACGACCTCTGCGGTCAGTCCGGTCCGGCTCAGGTTGGACACCACCCGCGCCAATCGGGCCTCGGATACATCCAGCGCCGTGACGTTCGCCCCGGCCGCGGCAAGTTGCAGGGTCTTGCCCCCCGGTGCAGCGCATAGATCAAGGATACGCTCGCCGGCCTTGGGGTCCAGAACCCGAACCGGAATCGCGGCGGCGGCGTCCTGCACCCACCAGCTGCCGTCGGTATAGCCCGGCAGCGCTGTCACTTGACCCGGCGTCGCCAGCCTGACCGAGCCTGTGGGCAGAACCGTACCGCCCAGCATGGCCGCCAATTCGGCCGGATCGCCCTTGGCCGTCAGATCAAGGGGAGCGCCGGCAAAATGGACCGCCTCCATCGCCTTGACCGCGTCCCGTCCCCATGCGGCGACCAGCGGGCTGCGCAGCCAGCCGGGCAACAGGGGGATGGGCTGGCTGTCCCAGGCCTGTGGCATGTCAGCTGCCACCTTGCGCAGGACGGCATTGACCAGCCCCTTAAAGTTGGCTGCCCGCTTGTTGCGCCCGATCAGGCCCACCATCGCGTTGACGACCCCATGTGCCGCCGTGCCTTCAGCAATCTCGGTCACGCCAAGGCGCAAGACATTGCGCACGGCAAGGGGTGGGGATTTTTGTAGATACTTCTTTAATAGCCGATCCGCACGGTCCAGCCCGCGCAGGGTCGACAGGGCCAGCCGTTGGGCGCGTGCCCGGTCTTCGGGTGCAAGCGCATCAAGGGCCCCGGCCCCGATCAGTTCGGGCAAGAGTTTGCCTGACCCGGTGACCTGTTCGATCAGCTTCAGCGCGGCGTCGCGCGGTGCCAGCCCAAGCTGATCCTTGCCATCACTCAATTGCCTGCCCCTTGCTGTCTCTGGAACGCGCCGTATATCATCAAGACGTTCACAGACAAGCGCGACGGGACAGGAGCCGACACCATGACCGACCGCAAGGATTTACCCCCCGCCGCCCAGCGCGCCCTGGCCGAAGCCGAGGCCCGACGCAAAGCGATGACCGAGATTGAACGCCCGCTGGAACACGGCGGTCCCCGGGGGCCAGAGCCCGTGCGCTATGGAGATTGGGAAAAGAAGGGCCTCGCCATCGACTTTTAGGCGCAGGTCGCGTCAGCGCAGCCGGAATTCGGCCGAGTCTCCGGCACCCTGATCAACGGTAAAACGAAGCCTGTCGTCACCCAGAACCTCGACAAGCTGGCAATTGAACGGGATTTCATAACCGCTCCAATCCATCTCGCGGCAAAAGTAGCCGTCTTGCCAGGTCCAACTGCCGTCGATGTCCCAGCCTACAGCGCTGCCCTCGATCCGGCCATCGGGCAGTACATTCAACGACAGCCCGTAAATCCGCATTTGAAGTTGCCGACCCTGCAAAAGGGACAGGAACGTCTCACGTTCGGTGATGGGGGTATATTCCTGTGCATCGGCAGGTGCCGCAACGGCGCAGGCCAAACCGGCGGCAAATAAATGTCGTCTCATCACAAAACCCCAACTTCTGAAATTCTCCAATTTATACGCAGGGACTCTGAAATTGGTTCACCACGGCGACTCAGTCAGACGAAAGCCCCAGCACATCCATCATATCATATTCTCCCGGATCGCGCCCTTGTCCCCAAATCGCCGCCTTGAGCGCACCGCGACCAAAGATGGCCCGATCCGTTGCCACATGGCGCAGGATGATCCTCTCTCCCGCTCCGGCAAAGATCACGTCGTGTTCGCCCACGATATCGCCGCCCCGAATGGCGGAAAATCCGATGTGCCCCGACTGGCGGGCACCGGTGATCCCGTCGCGGCCCCGGTCCGACACATTCTCAAGCATGACCCCACGCCCTTCTGCCGCGGCCTCGCCCAACATCAGCGCGGTGCCTGAGGGGGCATCGACCTTGGCCTTGTGATGCGCCTCGACCACTTCGATATCGAAATCCTCGTCCAGCGCCTGGGCGACCTTGAGGGTCAACTGAACCAGCAGGTTGACCCCAAGGCTCATGTTTCCGGCCCGCACGATGATGGCATGACGGGCGGCAGCAGCGATCTTTGTGAGGTCCTCAGCCGACAGACCGGTCGTCCCGATGACATGGACAAGCCGGGCCTGGGCGGCGAGGGCTGCAAATTCGACCGTGGCGGCAGGGGCGGTAAAGTCGATGACGGCATCGGCCCTGGCAAAGGCCTCAAGCGGATCGTCCGTCACCGCAAGCCCAATGGCCGCACCACCCGAGGCGACGCCTACGTCCTGCCCGATCCAGGCATGGCCCGGCCGCTCAAGGGCGGCGACAAGGCGCGCCTTGGGGGAGGCAAGGATAAGATGGATCAGCATCTGCCCCATGCGGCCGGACGCCCCTGTGACCACGATCCCCGGTATCTCTGACATCTTGCGCCCTTTCGATAGCATTTCCGCCCTCATAGCCCGGTCGCACGGCCATCGCAAATGATGGTGAAAGCCCACGCCTGCCCCGCTTGGCAATCGGTGCCCAAAGGCATAGGTAGGCGATATGGCCAAACATAGATCACCCGACACCTCCCGCCAAACCTCTGCCGGTCCGTCGCAGCGGCAGTTGCGCGTGGGCGAACTTATCCGCCGGACCCTGTCCGAGGTGTTGCAGCGGGGCGATCTGCATGATCCCGACATTGGCGGCATGATGATCACCGTAGGCGAGGTCCGGGTGACCCCCGACCTTCGGATCGCCACGGCCTTTGTCCTGCCGCTTGGTGGGCGCAACCAGGACCTGGCACTTGAGGCGCTGCGCCGAAACAAGGGGGAGTTGCGGCATCTGGTGACCAAGGGCACCACCTTGAAATTCGCCCCCGACCTGCGGTTCGAGATTGACGATACCTTCGACCGCATGGACGAAACCCGTCGCTTGTTTGCAGACGACCACGTCCGACAGGATCTTGACGAGGAATGAGGCGGGCCGGGGCCAGCCTGCTGGTACTTTGGCTTGGGATTTCCGGAACAACCGCGGGTGCTGTGGTTTGCGAGGACGTGACCTTTGAGGGCCAGTCCTGGACCACCTGCACCGTCGCCCCAGCGACCGAAGACCTGAGGCTGTTTCATTCCGACAGCACTGGCGGCCTCTACGGTAGCTTCTCTGCCATCGACGGTGATCAGCCCGACGGGCGGCGGCTTGGCTTTGCGATGAACGCAGGCATGTATCATTCCGACCGCAGTCCCGTGGGCCTTTATGTCGAGGACGGCGAGCAGACCATGCGGCTGGTCACCAACCCCGGCCCCGGCAACTTCGGGCTGCTGCCGAACGGGGTACTTTGCCTGACGGACACCCATGCAAGGGTGATCGAAACCCTGCGCTTCGAGGCAGAGAAACCCGAGTGCCGCGATGCCGCCCAGTCCGGCCCGATGCTAGTCATCGACGGGGCGCTGCATCCACGGTTCCTGACCCGTTCAACCTCGCGCTACGTCCGCAACGGGGTCGGCACGACCGATGCCGGAGACCTTGCCGTTTTCGCAATCTCGAACGGCCCGGTGACGTTCCACGAAATTGGCCGCTTTTTCCGGGACCATCTGGGCCTGCCACAGGCGCTGTACTTTGATGGTAACGTCTCGCGGTTGCATGCCCCGGCTCTTGGCAGATCGGACGCCGGGTTTGTCCTTGGTCCCATCGTGGGCGTGCTGGAGTAGCAGTCGATCCGCGCCTCTGCGCTTGACCCGGGGAGGGAGCTTGGGTAGCACCCCGTTCTTTGATGCAAGGGACGATCATGGGCAAACGCAAGGGACGCGCAATTTCGGGCTGGCTGGTCGTGGATAAGCCTGCCGGGCTGACCTCTACCGCCGTGGTCAACAAGGTCAAATGGGCCTTTGACGCCCAAAAGGCCGGGCACGCCGGCACCCTCGACCCTGCCGCGACGGGTGTTCTGGCCGTCGCCCTTGGCGAGGCGACAAAGACCGTGCCCTATATCACCGATGCCCTGAAGTGCTACGCCTTCACCGTCCGCCTGGGTCAGGCCACCAATACCGACGATGCCGAGGGCGAGGTGATCGAAACGTCGGACATCCGCCCCGAGGATGCTGCAATCAAAGAGGCGCTGAACGCCTTTGTCGGTGATGTCATGCAGGTCCCCCCCGCCTATTCGGCGGTCAAGATCGACGGAGAGCGGGCCTACAAACGCGCCCGCGATGGCGAAGAGTTCGAAATCGCCGCCCGCCCCCTCTGGGTCGAGGAACTGGTGATGACGGGCCGCCCCGATGTGGACCATGTCACTCTTGAAATGACCTGTGGCAAGGGCGGTTACGTCCGCTCGATCGCGCGCGATCTTGGGCAGGCGCTGGGTTGCCTTGGGCACGTCGTCACCCTGCGCCGCCTTTGGTCCGGGCCGTTCACGGCAGAAGAGGGTATCACGCTTGAGGCGCTGGATGCGGGCGCAAAGTCGCCCGACCTCGACCGCTGGCTGCGCCCGCTTGAGGATGGGCTGGCCGACCTGCCCGAAGTGCGCTGCCCCGCGGACAGCGTTGCGCAGCTGCGCAATGGCAACCCCGCCATGGTCTACCCCGGCGATGTCGAATTCGGCGAGGACTGCTGGGCCAGCTATGAGGGCAAAGCCGTCGCCGTTGGCCAATACCGCAGCGGAGAATTGCATCCGACGCGGGTTTTTGTCGTCTAGGAGGGTTGGTCAAGGCGGGGAACCGGCTTAGGGCTTGCGCAAATCAGACCCTCAACAGCATTGCGAGCCCTGAGATGACGGATACTTATACGCCCCCCAGAGTCTGGGTCTGGGACCAGGAAAGCGGCGGAACCTTCGCCAAGACCAACCGCCCCATCGCCGGGGCGACCCATGACAAGGACTTGCCGGTCGGCAAACATCCCTTCCAGCTTTATTCTTTGGCGACACCCAATGGCGTCAAGGTCACCGTCCTGTTCGAAGAGCTGCTGGCAGCGGGCCACGCCGAGGCAGAGTATGACGCCTGGCTGATCAAAATCGGCGATGGCGACCAATTCGGGTCGGGCTTTGTCGAGGCCAACCCAAACTCAAAGATCCCGGCGCTGATCGACCGCTCCGGCGCGTCCCCCGTCCGGGTGTTCGAATCCGGTGCGATCCTGTTGCACTTGGCCGAAAAGTTCGGCGCCTTCCTGGGCCAGCCCGAGGACCGGCCCGAAATGCTAAGCTGGCTGTTCTGGCAGATGGGCAGCGCCCCCTACCTTGGCGGCGGCTTTGGCCATTTCTACGCCTATGCCCCGGAAAAATGGGAATACCCTATCAACCGTTTTGCGATGGAGACGAAGCGCCAGCTGGATGTTCTGGACCGCAACCTGGCGGATCGGGAATTCATGACCGGCGCCGACTATACCATCGCCGATATGGCCATCTGGTCCTGGTACGGGCAGCTGGTTCTGGGCCGGCAATACGGAGCGGCCGAGTTCCTTGACGTGGCCTCATACAAGAACGTCGTGCGCTGGGCCGAGGCAATCGATGCCCGCCCCGCCGTCCTGCGCGGCCGGATGGTGAACCGCGCTTTCGGTGACCTCGACATGCAACTGCACGAACGCCACGACGCGTCGGATTTCGAAACCTCGACCCAGGACAAGCTGGTGAAGGAATAGGAACCGGGGTTCAGGTAAGGTGGGTTTAAACCCACCTTACTTTACGTCACGATCCGACCATGATCACACGCACCCACCTCAAGGGCGATGCCGCCTCGACCGCCGTTTATTCGGACTGCGAGAAGTATCGCTACCTCTTGACCCGCGAATGGGACCCGTTGCGCCCGCGCGCCCTGTTCGTGATGCTCAACCCCTCCACCGCGACCGAGGTGCAGAACGACCCGACCGTTGAACGATGCGAACGCAGGGCCCGGACCCTGGGGTTCGGGGCGTTCAGGGTGACCAATATCTTTGCCTGGCGGGCCACCGACCCCAGGGACATGAAGGCCGCGGCAGACCCCGTCGGGCCCGCGAACAACGCCGCCATTCTAGACAGTGCCACTCACTGGATCGGCAGCGACGCGGATCGGATCGTCTGCGCCTGGGGCACCCATGGGGCGCATCTCGACCAGGGGGCCCATGTGGCAGGCCTGCTCAGAGGCACGGACCGCGCCCTTTTCGTATTGGGCCTGACAAAGGCGGGGCACCCCCAACACCCGCTCTATATCAGCTATGATCGGCAACCCGTGTCATGGCCCACAGCGACGAGGGTCATATGATCAGCGGTTTCAGCCAAAGCATGGTCGACACTGGCGAGGTCCGCCTGTCGGTCCACAGGGCCGGTCAAGGCACTCCCCTTGTCCTGCTGCATGGCTATCCCCAGAACCACCACTGTTGGGAAAAGGTTGCCCCTGCACTGGCAAGGCACTTCGATGTCATTGTCCCTGACCTGCGCGGCTATGGCGAGAGCGACGCCCCGCCCGACGATCCAGAGCATCGGACCTATTCCAAACGGCGGATGGCAGCCGATATCGTCGGCCTGTTGGACCGGCTTGGTCTGGAGAAGGCCCATGTTCTGGGCCACGACCGGGGCGGCAGGGTTGCCTACCGCTTTGCCCTCGACCACCCGGACCGGCTGTTGCGCCTTGGTATCATCGAGATCGTGCCAACCGGTGACTTCTGGGAGGCATGGTCAGCCGAATTGGCGATAAAGGCCTATCACTGGACCTTTCTTGCCCAGCCGGCCCCCCTGCCCGAGCGGATGATCGGGGCCGATCCCGCAGGCTACATCGACTGGACCCTGGCCTCCTGGACCGTCGCCAAATCGCTTGCCGCCTTTTCCGGCCCTGCCCTGGCCAGCTACAGGGCCCAGGCGGCAGACCCGGCACGTCTGCATGCCATGTGTGCCGACTACCGCGCAGGCGCGACTTTTGACCGGGCGCTGGATGCTGCTGACAAGTCCGCCGCGCGGCAGATCGCAGCGCCACTCCATTTCCTCTGGGCCAAGGGCGGGTTTCCCGCACAAACTGGCGATCCGGCAGGCCTTTGGCGGGCCTGGGCCCCACAGGTGACCGACGCCTCCTGCAGTTCCGGCCATTTCGCGATGGAAGAGTCGCCGGACGAGGTGCTGGACGCCTTTGTGCCATTCTTTGACGCAGTCTAG
>CALFSV010000262.1 GCA_937916485.1 uncultured Paracoccaceae bacterium
CCATGACTTCGTCATAGCGTGGGAATGGGCTCGGCTCCGGTTCGCCAAAAAAAAGCAAGTGCCGTAGTTCTTCGCCTGTAACGCCATTCTCGGCCTCCACGTTAATCACGTTGAGGAAGATATCCCAGTTCCCCAAGAGGCGTTCGTCCGGGAGACGGGACCAGGCGGAATGATCAATCTCGAAGAGATAGAAGGGCGTGATAATCCCGAATAGGCGCCCCAGCTTACCGGTGAGTTCGGCCCCGGCTTTGGTCAATTTGAACTGCCCCTTGTAATGCCGCCCCATCTTCAGCGTTGTCAGCAGGAAATGGATGTCTACGAGTGGCATGAAATCCTGCTCGTTCAGCACTTTGTTGACTGCAAATAGATCTGCTTCGGTATGGCCCGGCCAGTCAAACTCAGCGGCGGCCCAGTGGACGAAGTTCCGTTTGAAGCCTTTTGACTGTGTTAGGCCAATGCTCCCATGTTCACCGAGATAGGCGAAGGTTTTCTGAAAACCCCGCAAGAGCGGCGAAAAGGCAAGCGCGGGTTCGTCATCTGCAAGAGAGCGCAACTCGATCATGCGGCATCACCTCCAACCAGCCATTCGTCCAGCTTGGACCAGCGCCGTCGTCCTGACACGTTCTTCACGGCGATGGCCACCGCCTTGCGTTGGCCGACGATTACCACCAGGCGCTTGCCACGAGTAATACCGGTATAAAGCAAGTTGCGCTGAAGCATGGCGTAATGCTGCGTCAGGACCGGGATGACAACGGCGGGGTACTCCGATCCCTGGCTTTTGTGAATCGTTGCGGCGTAGGCCAGTACCAGCGTATCAAGTTCTCCGAACAGGTAGGTCACGGTTCGGCCGTCAAAGCTGGCGGTTAACTCGCCCTCATTGAGATCGACACCCTCAACGTAGCCGATATCTCCGTTGTAGACTTCTTTGTCATAGTCGTTCTCGATCTGCATGACCTTGTCGCCGGGCGCGAAGGTCGACCCAAAGCGTTCCACCTTGTTGTCCCCGGAAGGATTCAGCGCGGCCTGAAGTTCGATGTTGAGCGAGCGGGCGCCGACGCCTCCGCGGTTCATTGGGCAAAGAACCTGGATGTCCCGAATGGGGTCCAGACCGAAGCGTTTCGGGATCCTGTTCTTGACCATATCGAGAATGCGCGTCACCGCCTGATCCGGATCTTCGGCGGGAACAAAATAGAAATCGCTCTCGCCGTCGGGCTTGGTCAGGTCCGGCAATTGGCCCTGATTGATCCGGTGGGCGCTTGTGATGATCTTGCTCTGGGCGGCCTGCCGAAACACTTCCGTCAGCCGCACAACAGGAATTGCGCCGGATCCGATGACATCAGCCAGTACCTGCCCGGGCCCGACCGAGGGCAACTGGTCGATATCTCCGACGATCAGGAGCGCCGCATGATCCGGAACTGCCTTGAGGAGCGCGTGCATCAGGGAGACGTCGACCATCGAGCTTTCATCGACGACCAGCATATCGCAGTCGAGAGGGCTCTCCTCGTTTCGCTTGAAGCCGAATGACTTTGGATCGATTTCCAGCATTCGGTGGATAGTCTTCGCCTCCATGCCTGTCGCTTCCTTCATCCGCTTGGCAGCCCGCCCTGTTGGGGCGCATAGCAACAGCTTGACGGCTTTTGCCGCCAGGATCTGCAGGATCGAGTTGACGATGGTGGTTTTGCCAACGCCGGGTCCACCGGTGATCACCATGACCTTGGAGCGAAGCGCGAGCCGAATGGCCTCAGCTTGGGTCTCAGCAAGTGTCAGTCCCGTCTTCTTCTCGATCCAAGGGATTGCCTTGTCGGCATCAATGTCTGGCCAGGGAAGCGGACCAGAGATCAGATGCTGGAACCGGTCGGCAACACCTTTCTCCGCGTGATAAAGCCCGCTTAGGAAGACGCAGGGCACATCGCCGACGGTGTCTGCGGTGACCGTGCCTTCAGACATTTCCAACTCGATGGCCGTATGGATCAGGTCGTCAGGGACCTCGAGCAATTTGATTGCCAGAGGGATCAGTTCTTCCCGCGGCAGGCCGCAGTGCCCATTGCCCATGGCTTCAGTAAGGGCATAGGAAATCCCGGCACGCACACGGATCACGGCGGTTTTTTCGATGCCGAGTTTCTCGGCGATCAGATCCGCCGTTCGGAACCCGATGCCGCGAATGTCCCGCGCCAAACGATAGGGGTTCTCGCTCATCACCTGCACAGCATCGACGCCATAGGTCTTGAAGATGCGTACGGCCCGCGCAGTTCCGACCGCGTGGCTGTGGAGAAACACCATGATTTCGCGAATGACTTTCTGATCGGCCCAGGCGGACGTGATCTTGTCAGCGCGTTTCGGTCCGATGCCTTCGACTTCCCGCAATCGAGCGGGTTCGGCTTCGATCAGGTCGAACACGTCCTTGCCGAACATCTTGACCATCCGTTTGGCGTAGACCGGCCCGATGCCCCGGATCATGCCGGAGCCAAGGTACTTTTCGATGCCATCGAGGGATGTTGGTGCTGAGGTTTTCAGGAACCGGGCGCGAAATTGGAGGCCGTGCGTACGGTCATTGATCCATTCGCCAGAGGCGGTGACCCATTCCCCGGCCGAGATCATTGCCGCATGTCCGGTGGT
>CALFSV010000263.1 GCA_937916485.1 uncultured Paracoccaceae bacterium
CATCGATGATCGTCGCATCCACCAGCGTGCCCGAGCGCAAGGTGATGCCCCTGTCGGCGAGATGCGCATTCACCTCCGCAAAGATCGCCTCGGTCAATCCGTGCCGCTCCAGCAGGTGGCGGAAGTTGAGGATGGTGGTCTCGTCCGGAATGCGGTCGTCGCCCAGCTCGATCACGGCAAAGCGGCGCATAGCCTCGCTGTCGTAGAGCATCTCCTCCGCCATCGGATCGCTCAGAGCATACCAATTCTGGAGGAAGTAGACGCGCAGCATGGTCTCAATCGGCAACGGTGGGCGCCCGCCCTTCGGTCCGGCTTTTGGATAATGTGGTGTGATCAGTCCCAACAGCCGCCCCCAAGGGACCACCGCCTCCATCTCGGACAGGAACACTTCGCGCCGCGTCTGCTTCTTCTTCATCAACGCGCAGGCCAGGGAATGCAGGTTGCTTTGGCATCTGATGGGCTCCTTGCAGGGGATGCCCGAGACTACCAGATCAGACTGAGAGCGGGAGGTTTTTCAGACGTTCCCTTAAATGAGAGCGCTCGCGGCATAGCAATTTATGACTGCTCACCTGTCGCCTTTAGGCCTGGGATTCAGTTTGGACCATGCCAATCGATCTGACAGATTTCGGCGGACCGTCCGTCAAAGTCCCAGACGCGGCCATACGCCCTGACCCGCCCCCTGTCAGCCTGAGCGATGGTGATGTCGGGACCCATCCAGTAGCCGGTGTTCGAGACGACGACATCCTGGGTGCTGTCGGGGCCCGAAATCGGTGTCACCGTGCCCTGGATCTTCTTGCCAACCATCAAGTGGCGGGTCTTGCCATCGGTGGTGTAGGCAACCGGGGCACGCTCGGCGCCCAGAAATTCCGAAACCATGATCGAAAACAGCCCGGTGGTGCCACGCACGTTGCCCGAAAAGATCCGGATCAATCCGTCGTAAGCCGCCTCAGAGGCACGTTCGTCTATGTAGGCGGCGGCTTTCCAATTGCCCCTCCCCATGTTGCCAGGAATGTCCATGAGCAAACCCACGTTGAGGCCCGACAGGCTTTCGTCATCGAAATGCCCCTCGTCGATGCGGACACCGACCCAGGCCTGGCAATATCCTTCAGTCGGGGGGTGCTTCCCTAACGACACAACGCAGGGGCAAAACACCGTGCAGTTGCAGTTAAGGATGAGTTCGCCTTTTATCGCCCAATCGGGCAGTGTCTGGGACATGTGATTTCCTTTAGGGCGAAGTTGTCATTGAACCCGAACGCCTTGGCGCTGCAACTCTGACTGGACAGCGCCGATTTCAATGTCTGCGACATCCCGGCCGGACCTGACCGCAAGGGCGGCCGCAATGCCGGCGCCCTGACCCGCAACGGCACAGCAGGCCATGTTGCGCGTCGCAGCATGTGCCACCCTATCGCCCCCGATCGCGCGGCCCGTCACCAGCAACCCCTTGACCTCTTTGGGCAGCATCGCACGGTAGGGCACATGCATGTAGCGCCCGGTGGTTGGGAGGATCAGGATGCCGTAGCCATCAATGAACTCGGGATAGATGCCAATACTATCGTCAAAGCGGCCCTGATTGCGCACATCGGCCTCGGTCATGTTATAAACCGCGTCGATCTTGCAGGTATCGCGGATTCCGATTGTCATGCCAAAGTTGCGCAGGCGCACACCCTTGCAACCCGGCATGAACTGACGCAGCGCCTCGATGGCAAGCATCGCCTGCTTCCGCCCCTCGACCTCGCCGCGTGTCATGCTGTCGGGGTCGGTGCCATCAATGCCTGCAAGATGGACAAGGTTCATGTAGGTCAGCTCGCCCGTGTCATGGATCGCGCCCCAGGTGCCGGCGATGGTGTTCAGATGCCGGGGGATCAGCCCCTGCTCGATCGCCTTTGCAAAGGGCTTCTTTAGGAAGGGCGAGAACATGTCGTCCTCTTTCCCGTCCGTTTCGACCGTCCACTCTCCGGTCGACCAGTCCTTGTAGGTTTGGGGATCGGCTTTCACTTCAGCCAGAAAGGCGGATTTGTCGACGCCGGCCAGGTGGAACATCACGCTGGCCGCTTGCATGTCTTCGGTCGGGGTCTTGTGTGCGGGTGCGCCGCAGCGCACAGCGATATCGGCGTCGCCGGTTGCGTCGATCACGACCTTCGCCAGGATCGCCTCGCGTCCGGCTTTGGATTCGACGATGATGCCAGTGATGCGGTCGCCGTCCATCACCGGGGCCACGAATTGGCGGTGCAGCATGCCGTGAATACCCGCCTCTTCGACCAGGTGGTCGGCCACCAACTTGAACCCTTCGCTGTCCAATTCGTAGCTGAGCGACTGGCTTTCGGGGACGGCGGCGCCCATGGTCTTTGCCCGGTCCTCGAACTCGCGCCCGATCCCGTTGGCCTCCACGGTCTTCTCGTGGCGATACTACGCCAGCCCTTCGACACCGACCACAGTGATATTGCCGCCGTAGCAGCCAAAGCGTTCCACCAGACAGACTTCTACCCCTGCCCGCGCAGCGGCAAGTGCCGCGGCCAACCCGCCGGGGCCAGAGCCCGCGACAAGCACCTCTGTGCGATGAATGACAGGGGTCTGGCGCGCAGGCTCGGTGATGACGTTCATATAGACCTCAAAGAAACGGCAATTCGCAAAGTGTCCCCTGGATCGGAACCGTCCTACGCCTCACCACAACCTTGTCCCCGGGTCTTGCGGCGACGGAAACAAGTGCGAACCCAATGTTCTTGGCCATCCGAAAGGACCAGGTGCAGTTGGTCAAGTCACCAATCTTCTTGCCGTCCATCTCGATGTCGCTCCATTTGAAATCGGCCCTTGCGGGTTCGGTCCCTTCCAAGACCACGCCAAGTTGATGGCGCGTCGGCCCTTCGGCCGAGATCCGGCGCAGGGCCTGAATGCCGATGGTATCGTCCGGCACATGGAGATCGACATATTTACCCATCCTGACTTCGAATGGATTGGTCCGCCCGTCGGTATCACCACCATAGGCAACGAGACCGCTTTCCACCCGCTCGCACCAGTTCGGGTTACCGGGCCCGATATCGTAAGGCTGGCCCGCCTCTTTGACGATGTTCCAAAGCGCGGTGCCCTTCGATCCATCCATAAGATATAGTTCAAAGCCGCCCTGCTTTGACCAGCCCGACCGGGCGACGATGACGGGTATGCCATCGATCGCTGTCTCGCGAAACCAAAAGTACTTCAGATCCCGGACCCATTCCCCAAAGATCGCCGCCACGACGGCCTCGGCCTTCGGGCCCTGCACCGCGAGTGGCGAAACGTCAGGTTCGCTGACGGCGACATCCAGCCCCCGTTCACGGGCGATGGCTTCGGCCCAGAACCAGATATTGCTGTCGGCAATGGACAGCCAATAGCACTCTTCGGACCGCTTGAGCAGGATGGGATCATTGAGTAGGACGCCGCTGTGATTGCAGAGCGGCACATATTTCCCTTGCCCGATCTTGCACTTGGACAGATCACGCGCGGCAAGCATCTGCGCCAGCCGTCCGGCGTCCGGCCCCTGCAGTTGAACCTGCCGCTGGACCGCGACATCCCACATAGAAACGCCGTTGATGAGGCGCCAGTATTCCTCTTCTGGATGCCCGTAAGAGGTTGGCATCAGCATGAGGTTGTAGGTCGTCATGGCGCAAACGCCCTCGGCCAATGTTGCCTCGTAGTAGGGAGAGGGCCGCAGGCGTGACGACGGGGTAATGGAGAACATGATTGCTCCGGAGTTTCATGAGGCCAGCACTATGGGCCGCCGGTCCGGGAAAGACCGGCGGCCCAGGGTCAGCGGGCAAATGCCACCGACGACAGGGAGTGGACGTCAGGCCAGCCAGACGTTGCGCAGGGTCTGCCCAAAGCCGCCGAGGCCGCCCACGGAATGAGCAGTCCAGCCCATCACGTTCTTGGACGTTGCCTCAAGCTGGTTCTGGAACACTGCGTTCACGAAGCCACCGTCATCATTCATCATGTGCAGCATGTCGCAATACATCTGGGCGCGGACCGTTTCGTCTAGCTCTGCCCGGGCGGCAATGATCATTGCGTCGAACTGCTCGGACCCCCACATGGTTTCGTTCCAGCTGCCACCATTCATGTGGGCAAGGGTCAGGAACGCGTCCACAGTCGGACGGGCCTGCCAGCCCGACATCGTCATCGGCTTTTGCATCCAGATGTTGGACCAGTAACCATCCGACGGTGCCTTGATCACATTGATGTCAATGGCGCCCATTGCGGACTGCTGGAAGGTCAGCGCAATATCATTGGCCGAACTGCCTGCTGTCTCGGACGAGTAAAGGTCGATCGCGCTCACGCCCGCCTTTTCAAAATGAAACCGCGCCTTGTCGAGGTCATATTCGGCAGGCACCACATCCTCGCACCAGTATTTGTAGGTCGGCCCGATCGGAGTGTCGGCCGAAATGGTGCCAATGCCCTTGAACACCTGGTTCAGGATCAGCTCACGATCCAGCGCATGCTTGATTCCCCGCCGGAAATCCCGGTCGTTTGTCGGCGCGCGGTCCACCATCATCACCATGTTGGTAAAGGCACCGGTGGGCGTGTTGTAAAGCGTGACCGCTTCGTTCCCGCTTAGCTGTTCGACAGCAAAGGCCGGAACGTCCCGGATCGCATCCACATCGCCAGAGAGCAGCGTGCTGAGTGTCGCATTCGCGTCGGGCACCGGGATGAAGTCGAGGCCGTCCAGATAGGGCTTTCCCTCTTCGTAGTAGTCGTCGAACCGTTCCAGCACCACCCGTTCGCCGGGAATGAACTCCATCACCTTGAAGGGCCCCGATCCGATTGCCATCGAGAAATCAGAATGGCCGGCAGGATGGATGGCCAAGTGATAGTCGGACATGATTACAGGAAGGTCGGCATTGCCCGAAGACAGCGTGATCTTCACCGTCAAAGGATCGGGCGCTTCGATTGAGGTCACCGTGGACAAAAGCGCCTTGGCCGGCGACTCGGACCCCTCGGCGATGTGGCGCGAAAGGCTTTCCAGCACGTCCGCCGCGGTAACAGACTGACCGTTGTGGAAGGTCAGACCGCTGCGCAGCTTGAAGCTCCACTCGGTGGCCGTTGCATTGACGCTCCATTCCTCTGCCGCGTCGCCTTCGACCTCGAGGCTCGGTGCGAAACGGGTAAGGCGCTGGTAAACGCAGTTGCTGTAGATACCGTCGTCCGTATCGACCATCCGCACTGGCTCAAGCGTGTTGTCGGTGTTGCCCTGCGCGATACGCAGCCAACCGCCCCGGGACGGGGATTGCGCCTGTGCCGGCCCGGCCATGGCCAAAATGCTGGATGCCGCAGGCACCAGCAGGCCAAAGGCCCCGGCCCGTTTGAAAAACCCGCGCCGGTCTAGCGCACCTGCCCTGTATTGGCGAACCAGGCTGTCGATATCGGACATGTCTTTTCCTCCCAGACAATCAAATGCGGGTTGGCCCGCAATTGCTGTGACATTGCGGATTGCGAGCGCGCCCGACAAACAACCGATTTCATGACTTTGCCATAACTGTGGTTATGCATGGATGAGTACGCAAAACGGGCCGGGAAACCCTGTCCACTGGCGATGGACGCAGCGCCTTCCTTGTCCGAGGTCGGTTTCGACTAGATCGCAAAGTGGGTCCGCAGGACCTTTTTGTCGAGCTTTCCAACCGAGGTCTTCGGCAGGTTGTCCACAAATTCAATGCGATCGGGCACCGCCCATTTCGACAAGATGCCCCGTGTCACCGCCCCGGCAAAGGCAGCTCGCAACCGGGTTTCCACATCGACCGTTTCGCCGTGGGGGGCCACCACCAAAACAGGTCGTTCGCCCCATATGGGATCAGGGATTCCGATGGCCGCCACCTCTGCGACCCCGTCGACAGTGCTGGCAAGGTCTTCCAGTTCCAGCGACGAAATCCACTCGCCCCCCGTTTTGATGACATCTTTGAGGCGGTCCGTGATCCTGAGCGTGCCACTGTCATCCAAAAGGCCGACATCGCCGGTATGCAGCCAGCCGCCCTGCCATAGCGCCTGTGTCCCCGCCGCGTTCTTCAAGTAAGCCTGCGTCAGCCATGGCGCGCGGGCCACGATCTCACCGGTTGAGACCCCGTCGCGTGGCATGTCGTTCATCTCGGCATCAACGACACGGATCTGGACCATGGGCGCAGGTTTGCCAGTGGCCGTCCGCAGGCTGACCGGCGCGTCGGGATCTCGTGTTGCCATCATGTCGGCTACAGTCAGGAAGGGACAGGTTTCGGACATGCCGTAAGCCGCATGAACATCGATCCCCCTCTCCAGCGCCTGCCGCGCCACCCCCTCTGGCAGGGCCGATCCACCAATGATGACCTTCCAGCGGCTCAGATCGGTCGTTGCGGCCTCGGGAGCGTTCAGCAGCATGGAAAGGATCGTCGGCACACAATGCGAGAAAGTGACATCATGTTCCGCTATCAACCCCAGCAACCGCGCCGGGTCGTAGCGGCCCGGATAAACCTGCTTGAGGCCCATCAGCGTGGCCACATAGGGAATGCCCCACCCATGCACATGAAAAAGCGGAGTGATGGGCATGTAGACGTCGCTCCGGTTCAGGCCACCCCCCGGGATCGGCCCCAGCCCTGCCGCCACCGCCATCGTATGCAGCACAAGCTGGCGGTGGGAATAGGTGACCCCCTTGGGGTCGCCCGTTGTGCCGGTAGTATAGAACAGCGTGGCACGGGTGTTTTCGTCAAAATCGGGAAAGTCCGGAACGGGGGCCGTTGCCTCCAAAAGGGCTTCGTAGTCGCCACTCGAGGAAACGTTATCGGGGCATTGGCCGTCATCGCTCAGGACGACAAGCTGCCATGGCCGTTCAATGCGTGCCGCGATCTCGGACAGCAGGGGCAGAAAATCGACGTGGCACAGGATCACATCATCCTCGGCATGGTTGATCGTAAAGAGGATCTGTTCCGGGGACAGGCGTACATTCACCGTGTGCAGGGTTGCCCCGAGCATCGGCACGGCAAAGAAACACTCCAGATAGCGATTGCTGTCCCAGTCCAGCACCGCCACCACGCTGCCCTCTGCCACACCAATTCCCCGAAGCGCCCCCGCGACGCGGGCGACGCGATCGGCAAAGGTGCGATAGTCGTATCGCGTCTTGTCCGCATGGATGATCTGTTGCCGAGGCGCATGAGCCAGCGGCGCCGTCAGTATCTGTTTGATCAGCAAAGGATAGGCGTAGGCGGTCATGGACATCTCCTGCTGCCATGGTTTTGCAGCCTGAGACCCCAAATCTACAAACAACAAAAACCAAGGCTATGCACGAACCGCAGGCATCACATAGCCCAGCCATAACCAAAATCACCCCATTCTGGTTGCAATGGTTGTTTGTCGAATACCGGCCCAGCACCGAAGCTGTCCCCAGCCTTGGGAGGAGGAACCGGGTGCTAAGGATCATTGCGACACGACTTGCGCAGGGTTTGCTTACCCTGCTTTTGGCATCCGTAATAATTTTCGCTGCTACCGAAATCCTGCCCGGCGACGTGGCCGAGGCAATCCTTGGACAAAACCGGACAGAAGAGGCACTGGCCACCCTACGCGAAGAGATGGGGCTGAACCGTCCGGCCATCGTGCGCTATTTCGACTGGCTGGGAGGGATGGTGCAGGGCGACCTGGGCACCTCGCTTGCCACCAAACGCCCCGTCGCCGACATGATCGAAAGCCGGATGTGGAACACCCTGCGGCTGGCTTTGCTGGCTGCGGCGATATCCGTGCCGCTGTCACTGGCGTTGGGCCTGTGGTCGGCGATGCGGGCCGGCGGGAGGGTGGACAAGACATTGGCCATGACGACGCTCGCCCTCATCGCGGTGCCCGAATTCTTTGTCGGGTTGATCCTGATGAAAATCTTTGCCGTCGAACTCCGGTGGCTTTCTGCAACAGCCAACACCCGGCCATACTATGATTTCTGGGAAAATTTCCGCGCATTGGCCCTGCCCGTCGCCACGCTCAGTTTCGCGGTCGTGGCGCATATGATGCGCATGACGCGGTCCTCGGTGATCAACATCTTCACGTCCCCCTACATGGAAATGGCCGCTCTCAAGGGACTGCCCAAACGGCGGCTGGTCCTGCGCCACGCCCTGCCCAACGCCCTGTCTCCGATCCTGACAGTCATCGCGTTGAACCTAAGTTATATGGTATCTGGCGTGATCATCGTTGAAACCGTCTTTGGCGTCCCGGGGCTGACCCGCCTTCTGGTCGATGGCGTGTCGCTGCGCGACATCCCCCTCATCCAGGCCTGCGCCATGATCTTTGGGTCGGTCTACATCCTGCTCAATCTGCTGGCTGACATCCTGTCGATCATGGCCAATCCAAGACTGAGGTACCCGAAATGAGCGACACATCGGACATCGTGGTGCCCCGCAAGCCGACCTTTGCCGGCTTGCGCCTGACCCGGACCGCCATTTTCGCTGGGTCGGTTCTGCTGTTCTGGCTTGTGCTGGCCCTGTTCGGGCCATGGATCGCACCGCATGGCGAGGCCGAGATCATTTCCGGGCAGACCTTTGCCCCGATCGGCGAAGGTGGACTTCTGGGCACGGACAAGCTTGGCCGCGATGTGCTGTCGCGCCTGATCTACGGGGTTCGGACCACTCTTTTGCTGGCCTTGGTCACCACGGTTATTTCCTTTGCCATCGGCGTCACGCTGGGTTTTGCCGCCGCGATCCTCAAGGGCTGGTTCGACATAGTCGTCAGCCGCATTGTCGAGGCTTTCATGGCCTTTCCCTCGACCCTTCTCGCGCTTGTGGTAATCGGCGCCTTCGGAACCTCGATCACGGTTCTTGTGCTGACGGTCGGACTGGTCCTGTCCACCAGCGTGTTCCGAGTATCGCGCGCTCTTGGCTATGACATCGGCGTCATGGACTTTGTCGAGGCAGCCCGCGCCCGCGGTGAAGGCACCTGGTGGATTCTGACCCGGGAAATCCTGCCAAATTCCACAGCCCCCTTGATCGCGGAATTCGGATTGCGCTTCACCTTTTCGATCCTCTTCCTGTCGGGCCTGTCTTTCCTCGGGCTTGGGGTTCAGGAACCGGCCGCAGACTGGGGCCTGATGGTGCAGGAGAACGTTGGCGGCTTGTTCCTTGGGTCGTCAGCGGCCTTGATCCCGGCCGCTTGTATCGCGTCGCTGACCGTGAGCATGAACCTGCTTGTGGACTGGTTCCAACAGCGCCAGCAAGGCGAGACCGTGTTGGAGAAGATTGACCAATGACCGACATCCTTACGATCAAGCATCTCAGGGTCGAGGGCCACCCTCCCGGGGGGGCCTATGTGCCAATCGTCAAGGATGTGTCCTTGAACGTCGGCAAAGGTGAAGTGCTGGCCTTGATCGGCGAAAGCGGGTCGGGCAAGTCCACTATTTCGCTCGCCGCCATGGGTTTTGCACGTCCCGGCTGCCGCATAGCTCAAGGCGAGGTCTGGCTGAACGGGCGCGATATCATGGCGCTGTCCCCCCGCGACCGCCATGCGCTGCGCGGGGACGAGGTGTCCTATGTCGCACAATCTGCGGCCGCCAGCTTTAACCCGGCCCTGCGCATTGGCAGACAGGTGATCGAAGCGCCGCTCTGGCATGGTGCCAGTGATGCTGCCGCGCTGACGGCCGATGCAGTGAATCTTTACCGAAAGCTGGACCTGCCCAACCCCGAAACCGTGGGGCAGAAGTTTCCGCATCAGGTGTCAGGCGGACAGCTGCAGCGCCTGATGGCCGCTATGGCCATGTCCTGCGGCCCCGACCTCATGATCCTGGATGAGCCGACGACGGCGCTGGACGTGACCACGCAGATCGAAGTCCTCAAGGCGTTCAAGGACATCATCCGCGACCAGGGCACCGCCGCGATCTATGTCACCCACGATCTCGCCGTCGTGGCGCAAGTGGCAGACCGGATCCTTGTCCTCAAGAACGGTGAGATGGTCGAGGCAGGGCCAACCGACCAGATCCTTCACGATCCGCAGCATGACTACACAAAGACCCTGATGGCTGCGGTGCGCCCTGCCCCGCATCTTGTCGATCATCGCGATACAGTCGCCGCCCGGCCCCCGGTGATCTCGGCCCGCACCCTGACGGCAGGATACGGGACCGTCACTGTCCTTTCGGATGTGTCCATCGATGTGCCCGCCGCCTCGGTCGTGGGGGTGATCGGCGAAAGCGGATGTGGCAAGAGCACCCTGGCCCGGGTCTTCGCGGGCCTGACCCCTTTGCGCAAGGGGGAAATCATGCTGGACGGCAAGGCGGTCGCCCCGAACCTCGCTGACCGGCCCCGAGAGGCCTTGAAGGATTGCCAGATCGTCTTTCAGATGGCCGATACGGCCCTGAACCCGCGCCATCGGATCAGCGATATCCTGGGACGACCGCTGGAGTTTTACCAGGGTCTGAAAGGATCCGCCCGCGCCGACCGGGTCGGCGATCTGCTGGAACTGGTCGACCTGCCGCGTAGTTTCGCCTCGCGCTATCCGGGCGAGCTGTCAGGCGGCCAGAAACAGCGGATCAACCTTGCCCGCGCAATGGCGGCCGATCCCAAGGTCATCCTGTGCGACGAAGTCACCTCCGCGCTTGATACGGTCGTCGCGGCCGGGGTGATCGACCTGTTGAAATCGCTCAAGGACAGGCTGGGCGTGGCCTATATGTTCATCAGCCATGACCTGTCCACCGTGGCATCCTTTGCAGACGAAGTAGTGGTCCTCTATGCCGGTCGCGTGGTTGAGAAGGGCCCGTCGAAGGCCGTCTTCAGCCCGCCCTTTCATCCCTATACGAAGCTGCTGTTGTCGTCGGTTCCGGAAATGCAGCAAGGCTGGCTGGAAGGTGTCGCCAATACCATCGAAGCAAAGGCGGCAAGCGCAGGCAGCGTGGTAATCGGGGCCAAGGGATGCCCTTTTTCGAACCGCTGTGCTCTGGCCATCTCAGGAACCTGCGAAACGGTTGTGCCCCCTGTCAGGGAGTTGTCCGGCGGATTGCAGATCGCCTGCCACCTTCCGGCGGACCACTTGCCTCTGTCTTGACGTCAACGGTCGCCGATCAGCGCCGCATAGCTCAGAACCCGCAACTGGCGACGCAGGGTATAGGCGCTTGAGGGGACAAGCTGGGTCATCAGGATCACCGTCATCTCTTCGACAGGGTCCACCCAGAAGGCGGTCGAGGCCATGCCGCCCCAGGCAAACTCACCCGGGCTGCCTGTGATTTTTGCCCGCGTGGGGTCCAGCATCACCGAAACCCCAAGGCCAAAGCCTATCCCTTCAAAGGTGGTTTCACTGAAATGTCCCTGCCCCCGACTGGCCAGATCACCACCCATGTGGTTGGACACCATCAGGTCAAAGGTCTTGCGTCCCAACAGATGGCCACCCGGGAAGGCCCCCCGGTGCAAAAGCATCGTCGCGAACCGCTGGTAATCCGCCATCGTCGACACAAGGCCACCGCCACCGCTTTCCAGCGTCACCGGCCCAATGCAGCTGTCCTGGTCGGCAGCCCGCACAAATCCTTCCTGCGCGTGATCATAGAGCGTGGCCAGGCGTCCGACCTTGTCCTTGGAAACGGCAAAACCGGTGTCGATCATGCCCAAGGGCGCAAAGATGCGCTGGTGCAGAAAGTCACCCAGTGACTTGCCAGACAGCACCTCGATCATCCGTCCTAGTACCTCCGTCGACAGCCCATAGAACCATCGGCTTCCCGGCTGAAAGCCGAGGGGAAACCTGGCAAGCGCTTCGACCGCTTCGGCCATGGTGACAAAACCCCGTTCAAGGTCGAGCCCGGATGCCGCAAGCGCACGTTCAAGCTCGTTGCCGCCTGCATCGCCATACACGAGACCCGCTTGATGGGTCATAAGGTCATGGATGGTGATGGCACGATGCGCGGGCTCTGTCGCTGTCAGGGGATGGCCGTCGCCCTGCCAGACCCTGGCATTGGCAAACTCCGGCAGAAAATCAGCAAGTGGCTGATCCAGTTGGAACGCCCCTTCTTCGTACAGCATCAGGGCGGCCAGGGATGTCACTGGCTTGGTCATGGAATAGATGCGCCAGATCGTATCCGGCGTCACCGGTGAGCCGGCCTCTGCGTCCCGGTTGCCGACCTGCCCTGAGAACGCGACTTCACCACGCCGGGCAATCTGCACGGCCAGCCCGGCCAGCCGGCCTGCGCTGACGTGATCCTGCATCCAGGACCTGATGCGGGCGAGCCGGGCCGGGTCAAATCCATTGTCCATGTCGCTTTGCACAGTGAGGTCCCCCCAGGCTGTCCAGGGCAGTCTGCCGGACTTCAATCGCGGCTTTCAAGCAATGAATAAGCGACCTATAACCACATCCAGATTATGCATGAGTTTGCCATGACCATCCGAAGACTGCCCCATTTGTCCTGGCTGCGAGCATTCGAGGCCTCCGCGCGCCACCTCAGCTTCACCAATGCCGCGCAAGAGTTGAACCTCACGCAGGCGGCGATCAGCAAGCAGGTCAAACTGCTTGAGCAATATCTGCGCGAACCGCTGTTCGAACGCAAACCACGTAGCTTGGCCCTGACAAAGGTGGGGGCCGCCTATTTGCCCAAGGTCCGCGACGGATTTGACCGCCTTGCCGCAGGTACCGAAGAAGTGTTCGGCCTGCGTAGGTCCGAGGTGCTGACCGTGCGGGCGCCCGTCGGCTATTCCGTCAACTGGATCGCACCCCGGCTTCAAGGTTTTTTCGATACCCATCCCGATACGCCCGTGCGGCTTGTCTCAAGCGTTTGGGGGGACCAATTCGACAATGAGCGGTTCGATCTCGATATTCAGTATGGCACCGGAAAATGGCCCGGTTTCCAGGCCGACCGGCTGAGTTGGGAGGTCATAACACCAGTTTGCGCCCCATCCTTGCTTGCAGGACACAGCGCCATATCGACGCCATCAGATCTTGCCCACCATCGTCTGCTGCATGTGTTGGGTTACGAGGAGGGATGGGCGGACTGGCTGCATCATGCCGGGGCCGGCGGTGTCAATGCCGGACAAGGGCTGCAGTTCGACACCTCGCTCCTTGCGTTTGAGTTTGCGGCACGCGGTGGGGGCGTTGCGCTTGCGCGATCTTCGATGCTTGGCCCTGAAATCGAACGTGGTCGGCTGGTCTGTCCCTTTGACATCCGGGTGCCACTCTCCGAAGCCTTCTACCTTATTGCGCCGGAAGCTGGCCGGGACCACCCCGACGCGGGCAAGTTCCGCGACTGGTTGATCGAGACCGCCCGGAAGGATCCCGAAAACCGCAAGAACCAGACCACTCAGCGAGCCTGAAGTCGCACGCCTGCATCAAGGCGGATGACCTCTCCATTCAGCATCGGATTGCGCACAATATCCACAGCCAGTTGTCCGAATTCTGCGGGTTCCCCAAAGCGGTTAGGAAACATGCGCCCATCGAGCATGCTGTCGATCACCTCTTGCGGGATGTGATCCGCGATCGGCGTTCGGAAGAGACCCGGCGCAATCGTCATAACCCTTACCCCCCAGGGCATGAATTCGCGTGCGGCTTGCAGCGTCAGGCTGGCTATAGCCCCTTTTGAGGCAACATAGGCACACTGTCCGATCTGCCCTTCAAAGGCGGTGATCGAGGCAGTGTTGATGACAACCCCACGCTCGCCATCGTCGTTGAGTGGAGGCGACGCCATCATTCGGGCGGCTGATTTAGTCATGACGCTGATCGTTCCGAGTAAGTTCACGTTGATGACGCTTGCAAAGGCCATCATGTCTACCGGGCCATCACGCCCAACAAGGCGCATGCCACCCGGAATGCCGGCACAGTTGACGTTGATCCGGATCGGTCCGTTTGCAGACACGGCCGTATCAAGGGCACTAGCAACGGCTTCGCTATCAGTCACGTCACACACAATTCCAGTGCATCCGAGGGCCTCAGCGGCCTTTGTAACCCGCTCCCCTTCGCGATCAATCAAAACGACGTTCGCGCCGGCATCCCGCAAGGCATGGGCCGCCGCAAGACCCAAGCCTGACGCCGCGCCCGTCACAATGGCTGAAAGGCCTTCAATCTTCATGTAATACCATCCTCGTTGTGTCGGCTGTTAATACCTTGGAAACAGACGGCAATCATCGAAGTTATTTTCACCCTTTGACCAACTCAGAATGATGTAAAGGGTGCCGCAAGACAAATTCGAACTTGTGTGGCCTGGGATGTTGAAGCTGCCCGTTTTCCATGCAGAGACTGCGCCACTCAGTGCGACCAGCGGTGCGGTTGGCTCTATATAGGGTCTGATTGAGAGTTTTTTCCTACTCGAGATGACCAGAACAGACGCGTTAACGCCGGCGAAACCACTGCCTCACTCGTTCCCATCGTCGGATGGGCTGTTGTGAGTTTTCAGCCATGTTTCTGGCTCAGCGGCCAGTTTCCTGTGGCTCCGCTGCGCAATCTCCGTCAATGTTCGCGAGATGAAACGAAGTTTGTTCGTCAACATGGCCTCGCACCACCGAGGTAAAGTTCTTTTCCTACAACCACTTGCCGGAAAACTGCCATCTGCTATCGTGAGATGGAAATTTTTGAACGGGGAGCCTTAGAGTGACGCTGAACAGATTGCGCGGCGGCTTGATTGTTTCCTGTCAACCAGTGACCGGTGGTCCTATGGACCAGCCCGAGATAGTGGCGGCCTTTGCTCTTGCGGCGCTTGACGGGGGGGCCGTGGGCCTGCGGATACAGGGGGTCGCAAATCTTGTTGCAGTCCGCGCAGTCACGGATGCGCCAATCATAGGGATTGTCAAAGTTGACCTGCCAGAAAGCCCAGTTCGGATCACACCTCTTCTTGAGCATGTTGCCGCATTGGCCGAGGCCGGTGCGGACATCGTCGCCATTGATGCTACCGACAGGCATCGACCGGTCCCGATTGACGAACTTGTACGCGCGATCCGTGACAACGGCATCATCGCGATGGCTGATTGCGCAACGGCTGCTCAGGCGTGGCAGAGCGTGGAGTTGGGCTTTGACGTTCTAGGCTCTACGCTTTCAGGCCATATCGGCGGACCGATACCAGAGGGCCCGGACCTTGAGTTGGTTTCTCGAATGGCCAGCATGGGACGTTTTGTTGTGGCTGAAGGGCGCTATCAATCTCCGAAGGATGCCAGAGCAGCGATTAGATCCGGAGCTGATGCAGTTGTCGTCGGATCTGCGATCACGCGGCCCGAGCACATCACATCGTGGTTCGTGGCCGCAATCCGGGGAACTCCTAAGTCCGAGATGCCAATATGACGGTTCTGGCAGTGGATCTAGGCGGTACTAAGCTTCTTGTCGCGTTGGTTAACGAGCACCGTGTACTCAACCGTATTGAGGCGCCGACAAATCGCAACGCCGGGCCAGATGCCTGGCTTGCACAGATCGCTGACATGGCAGCGCCTTGGTCAGGCGAATACAAACGGATCGGGGTCACGGTAACCGGCCTTGTGCAGGACGGGACCTGGTCAGCGCTGAACCGTGCCACGCTGGATATTCCGCCGCAATACCCTCTTGCCAACCGCGCCAGCGCTGCACTCGGGGTCCAGCCAACCCTGAGAAACGATGCGCAAGCCGCTGCGTGGGGCGAGCATCTTTTTGGGGCAGGCGCACGAAGGGACATGGTCTTTTTGACGATTTCGACCGGCGTCGGCGGCGGAATCGTCGCAGGGGGCCAGCTGTTGTCGGGTCGGTCTGGAATGGCGGGACACTTCGGACAAACCCTGCCGCCAGATGGATCAGCCACGCGGATAGAGGACGCAGTCTCGGGGCGCTGGATGGCCAAAGCTGCACGGGCTGCGGGGCATGATGTTGACGCACGAGGCGTATTTGCCGCCGCTGGCGCGACTTGGGCCGATGCGATCCTGGATAATTCAGCTGCCCGGATTGCAAGGCTCTGCCAAAACCTACAGTTTGTTCTGGACCCGCCGCTTTTCGTCATCGGCGGCGGGATCGGCCTCGCTCCCGGCTACATCGAACGGATCGAGGCCCACCTCGACGTGCCCCGACGACCGATCCTTGCCCGCGCGGCTCTGGGGGCAGATGCCGGCATCATCGGCATCGCGGCACTCGCCTGCGAGTAGGGCCACAAGACAGTTCATTTTCGACCTGATGGCGCAGAGATGAATGGCTCTGAGACAACGATCATCGCAGAACCGCTACCCGAATGGGTGCTAATGCATGAGGCCGGGCAAACCTGTGGCAAGTATCGGAAAGACACAGACCAGGACCAGCACCACGATCGGCGGGATAAGCCAGGGCAGGATCGCCACGGCAAGCTTCTGGTAGGGGATGCCACCGACCTGAACCACAATGAAGAGCGCCATGCCCATCGGAGGCGTCAGAATAGAGATCATCAGGTTCAGCACGACAACGATACCGAAATGTACGGGATCAATGCCAAAGCCCAAGGCAATCGGCACAAGGATAGGTGTCACATCCCGTAAGGTAGTATGGCTGTTTTTTGAACAGGTCAGGTCTGA
>CALFSV010000264.1 GCA_937916485.1 uncultured Paracoccaceae bacterium
GAAGGCGGCCGCACCGTCGGCGCCGGCGTGGTGTCCAAGATCATCGCCTAAGTCGTTAAGATGACGCCTGTGTGTGGGTAGCGCCACAGGGGAAGGTTGCAAAGCCAATCCCCGCAAGCGGCTCACACGTCATGGAAAAAGCTAAGGGCGGGGGGAAACCTCCGCCCTTTTATCTTGTCCGGGGCCGTGACGCTTTTCGACCTAGCGGCTTGCATGGAGGTGCTGCCGTAAGGTGGGTTTGAACCCACCTTACCTCACCCGCCTCTCAGCCTCGGCCACGGCGCCTGTCATCGCTGCTGCAAGTCGCTCTTGTGCTGCTGCCATGTCGTCGGGCGCCATTCGCCGGGGCAAGGGGTCCAGCACGCGGGCGTAGACCACCGCTCCGCGAGAGAATGGCATCGGCAGGATCATTCGATCCCAGGTTTTCAGCCTTCGTTGGCGCGACATGGCATAGGCGTAGGTGAAGACAGGCACCCCTGCCGCCCGCGCCCATTCCAGCGGCGCCGCGTTCAGAACCCGTGCGGGGCCGACAGGCCCATCGCCGGTCAGGCCGACGCTTTCGCCCGCACGCAGTCGGCGCAAAACCTCGCGTGTCGCTGCCACCGCACCGCCCTTTGCCGGCACTCCGGTCGAGGTCATGCCAAGCCGTCCCTGAACTGTGGCCGAGACCCGGCCAATCGGCGAAGGATCGCTCAGCGTCGTGACCTTCCCGTTCTTGCGTGGCCAATGGGCCGGGGCCATCAGGGAACACTCGTGCCAGATGATTGCAACAATGGCCCCCTCGGCCATGGCGGCATCGGCGGCGTCCAGTCCGGTGACCTCCCAGCGGGATGTCGCTTGACACAACCGAATCCAACCCGCGATCAGCCGCGCCGCCAGCCCGATCCCAAAGCTCTCTACGATGGGCGAGGTGCGGATCTTGCTAGCAAGGGACATCGGCAAACTCCGGGTTCGGGCGAGGACATACTGGCGCTTTCAAGAGCATACGCAAGGGCCGGAAACCCCTTGATCCCGGTTCCGTTCCGGGCTAATCCCCGCGTCCAGTAGGGGTATAGCTCAGTTGGTAGAGCGACGGTCTCCAAAACCGTAGGTCGCGGGTTCAAGCCCTGCTGCCCCTGCCACCTTCTATTGCCGGCCATGACCGGTGCTGATGGTGGCCACAATCCCGTTTCGCCCACCCAAGTCCCTTGAATTCCGTTCGGGAGGGTCGTATGACGCCCCTCAGTCCCGATAAGGTATGTCCCATGGCCCGCACCAACCCAGTTCAATTTGTCCGTGAAACCCGCGCAGAGATTGCAAAGGTGGTTTGGCCAACCCGGCGTGAAGTGACCCTGACCACCATTATGGTGTTCTTTCTTGCTGCTCTTGCGGCGGTGTTCTTTTCGCTGGTCGATCTGGGGATCAGGTCTGGCCTGACGGCGGTTCTGGCGTTCTTCGGAAGCTAGGACCCCACGGAGTTTGGGAGGCTCGTCGTCGCAAGCGGGCCTTGAATTCGGGTGCCAAGGGGCGTATGAGCCACGGACTTCCCGGGCGGGCGTGCGGCGATTCCCTTGTTGCGCGCCGTTTTCTTGTTTGGGGCAGGCGCATTCGGCGCCGAAAAGACTGGAATTATGAGGTCCCCTTTGGGGGCTTGCGCGTAAAGGGCCCATAGAATGGCGAAGCGGTGGTATTCGGTGAGCGTTCTGTCGAACTTCGAAAAGAAGATCGCTGAGCAGATCCGCACCAAGGTGGCCGAGCAGGGCCTTGAGGATCAGATCGACGAAGTTCTGGTTCCTACGGAAGAAGTGATTGAGGTTCGCCGGGGCAAGAAGGTCCAGGCTGAGCGTCGGTTCATGCCGGGGTACGTGCTTGTTCATATGGAAATGTCGGACGAGGGGTATCACCTGATTTCCCAGATCAACCGGGTCACTGGTTTTCTGGGGCCGCAAGGTCGGCCAATGCCGATGCGCGATGCTGAGGTGCAGTCGATCCTTGGCCGTGTCCAGGAGGGCGAAGAAAGCCCACGCACCCTCATCCATTTCGAGATCGGCGAAAAGGTCAAGGTTGCCGACGGCCCGTTCGAGGATTTCGATGGAATGGTCGAGGAAGTCGACGAGGACAACCAGCGCCTGAAGGTGACGGTCTCGATCTTTGGCCGGGCCACCCCGGTCGAACTGGAATTCACGCAGGTCGTCAAACAATGACCTGACGGAACGGCCCCTGAAATGGGGTCCGTGGGAGGCAAGGCAACCGCGGTTGCTGAACCGGACCACGCAACTGGGATGAACATCCGTTCAGCCCGAAGGACCAAGGGGCGCGCCCTGCGGTCGTTGGATGTAAGGTGGGTAATGACCCACCTTACCTATGAAACAGGAGGCCCTTATGGCCAAGAAAGTAATGGGTCAGCTGAAGCTGCAGGTGAAAGCCGGGCAAGCCAACCCCTCCCCGCCGGTCGGTCCCGCACTGGGTCAGCGCGGCATCAACATCATGGAATTCTGCAAGGCCTTCAATGCCAAGACCGCAGACATGGAGCCCGGTTCGCCGATCCCCACCGTGATCACCTACTACCAGGACAAGTCGTTCTCGATCGACACCAAGTCCCCGCCCGCGTCGTACTTCCTTAAGAAGGCTGCCGGTCTCAAGCCTGTGGGCAAGCGCGCCCGTCCCCAAGGCTCTCCGCAGCCGGGCAAGGTCGTTGCTGGCACTGTGACGATCGCACAGGTGCGTGAAATTGCCGAAGCCAAGATGAAGGACCTCAATGCGACCAGCATCGAGGGTGCAATGCAGACCGTACTGGGCTCCGCCCGGTCCATGGGCATCGAGGTGAAGTAATGGCAAAGTTTGGAAAGCGCACCCGCGCCGCACGCGAGGCCGTTGCTGGCAAAGAGCTTTTGGCTCTGTCTGAAGCCGTTTCGCTGATCAAGTCGAACGCGACTGCCAAGTTCGACGAGACCATCGAAATTTCGATGAACCTTGGCGTTGATCCCCGTCACGCAGACCAGATGGTTCGCGGCACTGTCAACCTGCCCAATGGCACTGGCAAGACTGTCCGCGTCGCTGTCTTTGCCCGTGGGGCCAAGGCTGATGAAGCAACCGCAGCCGGCGCTGATATCGTTGGTGCCGAGGACCTGATGGAAACCATCCAGAGCGGCAAGATCGACTTCGATCGTTGCATTGCCACTCCGGACATGATGCCCATCGTTGGTCGTCTGGGTAAGATCCTTGGCCCCCGCAACCTGATGCCGAACCCAAAGATCGGCACCGTGACCATGGACGTGGCCGAGGCTGTGACCGCAGCCAAAGGCGGACAGGTTCAGTTCAAGGCAGAGAAGGCCGGCGTCATCCATGCCGGCGTTGGCAAGGCCAGCTTCGATGCGAAAGCCTTGGAAGAGAATATCCTGGCTTTCGTCGACGCGGTTGCCAAGGCAAAGCCGACGGGTGCCAAAGGCACCTATATGAAGAAGGTCTGCGTCAGCTCGACGATGGGCCCTGGCGTTTCGGTTGACCTCAGCTCGGCCACCGGGAACTGAATGGAACGGACGTAAGGTGGGTTTGAACCCACCTTACAGAACACCACGCAAGAAAGGGGCGGCGCGACGGCGCTGCCCCTTTTCGCTTTCGGCCGGACCGTCCGACGAGGACGACCTGTTTAGACTTTCCCTCTCATTAGGCCGGACCGATCAGGTGCCCGCAGAAGGGTTTTGTCGAGCAGGTCGCCGTCATTCTGGAATTTGGGGCTTGGAAATCCTGCTCGCTCTCGATAGTAACCGCCGAGCAGGAGAGCGCGCGATTCGTCACGTGCTCTTTTGCGTTTCGTCCGAGACGGTGGGTGGCCAATTCGACGGTCGTAAATCCTGCCCGAGACGGGATCAGTCATACCGATAGGGGCACAGTCCTCGCTTGGTTAAGGCTCAGACCCGTAACAAGGACCCGAACGGTCGGACTATGTCCGGCCCAACTGAGCCGGGGGTCGGTGTTATATCGAGCCCCACTACTTGGAGTGAAACTGTGGATAGAGCCCAGAAAGAAAAACTGGTCGAGGAACTCGGCCAGATCTTCGAAAGCTCTGGCGTCGTGGTGGTTGCACACTACGAAGGCATGACGGTTGCTCAAATGCAGGACCTGCGCGGCAAAATGCGCGAAGCTGGTGGGTCCGTGCGCGTTGCCAAGAACAAGCTCGCCAAGATCGCCCTTGAAGGAAAGCCCTGCGAAAGCATCGGCTCTTACCTGACGGGCATGACCGTACTGGCCTATTCCGAAGATCCCGTGGCTGCCGCCAAGGTGATCGATGCTTACGCACAGACCAACGACAAGCTCGTTGTGCTGGGTGGGGCAATGGGCTCGTCGGCACTTGACCCTGCTGGGGTGAAGGTCGTCGCATCGATGCCGTCGCGTGAGGAGCTTATTGCTTCGATCGTCGGTTGCATTGGCGCGCCTGCCGCAAACCTTGCTGGGGCCATTGGCGCACCTGCTTCGAACATCGCGAGCATTCTTTCGACCATCGAAGAGAAGGCTGCATAAGCGACCGAGCTGCCTCGCGGGGGTTGAACCCCTGACGTTGGAACACATATCAAACGAACGGAAAGCATCAAAATGGCTGATCTGAAAAAACTGGCTGAAGAGATCGTGAACCTCACGCTGCTCGAAGCACAAGAACTCAAGACGATCCTCAAGGACGAATACGGCATCGAGCCGGCTGCCGGTGGCGCCGTCATGATGGCCGGTCCTGCTGCCGCTGGCGCAGAGGCTGCTGAAGAAAAGACCGAATTTGACGTCGTGCTGAAAGATGCCGGCGCTCAGAAGATCAACGTGATCAAAGAGGTCCGTGCGATCACCGGTCTTGGCCTGAAAGAAGCCAAGGATCTGGTCGAAGCTGGTGGCAAGGTCAAAGAAGGCGCGCCCAAGGCTGAAGCCGAAGAGATCAAAGCCAAGCTGGAAGCAGCTGGCGCCAAGGTCGAGCTGGCCTAAGGCCAAGGTGCGGGCCGCCGCCGACCTTGCCTTTGGTAAGGTTGGCCAGGCCACGCACCAAACAAGACAAGGGCTGGGTTCGCAACGTGCGAGCCCAGCCGAACCTGTCTTAGAGGGCGGTCTTTCGACCTTCCTCTTGGGTAGGTTCCAAGGGTCGGGAGGTGTCCGGTGGGACGGGCACCATGAATAGGCTCTGGAATTCCCGTTCTCAGATGTGTCCTCGCCGCAGCCCCAGCGGCGCGCGATACCAGAGATGTGAAAGGTGACGACGCACATGGCAACGTCCTTCCTCGGCCAAAAACGCCTTCGGAAATACTACGGCAAAATCCGCGAAGTTCTGGAGATGCCGAACCTCATTGAAGTTCAGAAATCTTCCTACGACCTGTTCCTGAGGTCCGGCGACATGCCTGATCCGATGGACGGCGAAGGCATCAAGGGTGTCTTCCAATCGGTCTTTCCGATCAAGGATTTCAACGAGACCGCCGTACTTGAATTCGTCAAGTACGAGCTGGAAAAGCCGAAGTACGACGTCGAAGAGTGCCAACAGCGCGACATGACCTACAGCGCCCCGCTCAAAGTGACATTGCGCCTGATCGTGTTCGATGTCGATGAGGACACCGGAGCCAAGTCCGTCAAGGACATCAAGGAGCAAGACGTCTTTATGGGCGACATGCCCCTGATGACGCACAATGGCACGTTCATTGTGAACGGCACAGAACGGGTCATTGTTTCCCAGATGCACCGTTCGCCTGGCGTGTTCTTTGACCACGACAAGGGCAAGACCCACTCCTCGGGCAAGCTGCTGTTTGCCTGCCGCATTATTCCTTACCGTGGCTCCTGGCTCGACTTCGAATTCGACGCCAAGGACCTTGTGTTCGCTCGTATCGACCGTCGCCGCAAACTGCCGGTGACGACCCTGCTCTATGCCCTGGGCATGGATCAGGAGGCGATCATGAACGCCTATTACACCACCATCGACTTTGACTTCGACAAGAAGGCCAATGGCTGGGTCACCAAGTTCTTCCCCGAGCGCGTCCGCGGCACACGTCCGACATACGACCTCGTCGATGCGGCCTCGGGTGAAGTCATCGCCTCGGCCGGTGAGAAAGTCACCCCCCGGACTGTCAAGAAGCTGATCGACGACGGCAAGGTCAAGAACCTGCTGGTGCCGTTCCGCCAGATCGTTGGCAAGTTCGTCGCCCGTGACATCATCAACGAAGAGACAGGTGCAATCTATGTCGAGGCCGGCGATGAGCTGACCCTCGAGATGGACAAGGACGGCGAGATCATCGGCGGCACCCTGCGTGAGCTGATGGACGCTGGCGTCACCACGATCCCGGTTCTTGACATCGACAACATCAATGTCGGTCCTTACATCCGCAACACCATGGCATCGGACAAGAACATGAGCCGCGAGACCGCGCTCATGGACATCTACCGCGTCATGCGCCCGGGTGAGCCGCCGACCGTTGACGCCGCGTCGAACCTCTTTGACACCCTTTTCTTCGATAGCGAGCGTTACGACCTGTCAGCTGTTGGCCGGGTCAAGATGAACATGCGTCTTGATCTGGATGCCGAAGACACCCAGCGCACCCTTCGCAGCGAAGACATCGTCGCCTGCATCAAGGCGCTGGTCGAACTGCGCGACGGCAAGGGCGACATCGACGATATCGACCACCTCGGCAACCGCCGGGTCCGGTCTGTGGGCGAGTTGATGGAGAACCAGTACCGCGTCGGTCTGCTCCGCATGGAGCGCGCCATCAAAGAACGGATGAGCTCGGTCGAAATCGACACCGTGATGCCGCAGGACCTGATCAACGCAAAGCCCGCCGCCGCCGCGGTGCGCGAGTTCTTTGGCTCGTCCCAGCTGTCCCAGTTCATGGACCAGACCAACCCGCTGTCCGAAGTGACGCACAAACGCCGCCTGTCGGCGCTTGGGCCGGGCGGTCTGACCCGCGAACGCGCCGGCTTTGAGGTGCGCGACGTGCACCCCACACACTACGGCCGGATGTGCCCGATTGAGACGCCGGAAGGCCCGAACATCGGCCTGATCAACAGCCTTGCAACCTTTGCCCGGGTCAACAAGTACGGCTTCATCGAGACACCGTATCGCAAGGTCATCGACGGCAAGGTGACGGACGAAGTCCAGTACATGTCCGCCACCGAAGAGATGCGCCACACCGTCGCTCAGGCCAACGCCAAGATGAACGACGATGGCTCATTCGCAAATGATCTGGTGTCGACCCGTCAGTCGGGTGATTACATGCTGGCCCCGCGTGCCAGCGTCGATCTGATCGACGTCAGCCCCAAGCAGCTTGTATCCGTTGCTGCCTCGCTGATTCCGTTCCTTGAGAATGACGACGCGAACCGCGCCCTGATGGGATCGAACATGCAACGTCAGGCCGTGCCGCTTCTGCAGGCCGAGGCGCCGCTTGTCGGCACCGGCATCGAAGAAGTGGTCGCCCGCGATTCTGGCGCCGCCATCATGGCGCGCCGCGGTGGGATCATCGACCAGGTCGATGCTCAGCGTATCGTGATCCGCGCGACTTCGGACCTGGAGCTTGGCGACGCTGGGGTTGACATCTACCGGATGCGCAAATTCCAGCGGTCCAACCAGAACACCTGCATCAACCAGCGTCCGCTGGTGAAGGTCGGCGATCTGGTCACGAAGGGCGAGGTCATCGCCGATGGTCCCTCCACTGATATGGGGGAACTGGCGCTTGGCAAGAACGTCGTCGTCGCCTTCATGCCGTGGAATGGCTACAACTATGAAGACTCGATCCTGATCTCCGAGCGGATCACCCGGGACGACGTGTTCACCTCGATCCACATCGACGAATTCGAAGTGGCTGCGCGGGATACCAAGCTTGGGCCGGAAGAGATCACCCGGGATATCCCCAACGTGGGGGAAGAGGCGCTGCGCAACCTCGACGAGGCTGGTATTGTCTACATCGGCGCTGAAGTTGGCCCCGGCGATATCTTGGTGGGCAAGATCACCCCCAAGGGCGAAAGCCCGATGACGCCCGAAGAAAAGCTGCTTCGTGCGATCTTTGGCGAAAAGGCCTCTGACGTGCGCGATACCTCGCTGCGTCTGCCGCCGGGTGACTTCGGGACGATCGTCGAAGTGCGGGTGTTCAACCGGCACGGCGTCGACAAGGATGAGCGTGCCTTGCAGATCGAGCGGGAAGAAGTCGAGCGTCTGGCCCGTGACCGCGACGACGAACTTGCGATCCTGGACCGCAATATCTATGCCCGCCTCTGGTCAATGATCGAAGGCAAGGCAGCGGTGAAGGGTCCCCGCGGGTTCAAGGCTGGTTCGGTGATCACCGAAGAAAGCGTCTCCGAGTTGAGCCGCGGCCAGTGGTGGCAGCTTGCCCTTGCTGACGAAGATGATGCCAAGATCGTGGAGGCCCTCAACGAACAGTACGAGGTCCAGAAGCGCACGCTCGAGCATCGCTTTGAAGACAAGGTGGAAAAAGTGCGCCGCGGCGATGACCTGCCTCCGGGTGTGATGAAGATGGTCAAAGTCTTTGTGGCGGTGAAGCGCAAGCTGCAGCCCGGCGACAAGATGGCCGGTCGTCACGGCAACAAGGGCGTGATTTCGAAAGTGGTGCCGATGGAGGACATGCCGTTCCTCGCCGACGGAACCCCGGTCGACTTCTGTCTGAACCCGCTGGGCGTGCCGTCGCGTATGAACGTCGGTCAGATCCTTGAGACGCACATGGGTTGGGCTGCACGTGGTCTGGGCATCCAGATCGACGACGCGCTGTCCGAGTATCGCCGTTCCGGGGACTTGACCCCGGTTCGCGAAGCCATGCGCATCGCATATGGCGATGATGTCTATGAAGAAGGCATCGCCGGCATGGACGAGGACCGCATCATCGAGGCGGCAAGCACCGTCACCCGCGGTGTGCCGATTGCAACTCCGGTCTTTGATGGGGCGAAAGAGGCCGATGTGAACGAAAGCCTGCGCAAGGCCGGGTTCGATACATCGGGTCAGTCGATCCTGTTCGATGGTCGCACCGGCGAGAAGTTCTCGCGACCTGTCACTGTGGGTGTGAAGTACTTGCTCAAGCTGCATCACCTTGTGGACGACAAGATCCACGCTCGCTCGACCGGTCCGTACTCGCTTGTGACCCAGCAGCCGCTGGGTGGTAAGGCGCAGTTCGGTGGTCAGCGCTTTGGTGAGATGGAAGTCTGGGCGCTTGAAGCATACGGCGCGGCCTACACCCTGCAGGAAATGCTGACGGTGAAGTCCGATGACGTGGCTGGCCGGACCAAGGTCTACGAAAGCATTGTCAAGGGTGAGGACAATTTCGAGGCCGGCGTGCCAGAATCGTTCAACGTTCTCGTCAAGGAGGTCCGGGGTCTGGGCCTCAACATGGAACTCCTGGATGCGGAGGTGGATGAGTAGGAATTTTCGAGAAAATTCCTGCGCTACGCCCTGGGGCCCGAAAATTCTTCGCGAAGAATTTTGGCTCCGGGGTTCCCCTCCAAACCCGAACCTTCGAGGTAACTGAATGAACCAGGAACTGACCAACAACCCGTTCAACCCGCTGACGCCCGCCAAGACGTTCGACGAGATCAAGGTCTCGCTCGCGTCGCCCGAGCGCATCCTCAGCTGGTCCTTCGGCGAGATCAAAAAGCCCGAGACGATCAACTACCGGACCTTCAAGCCCGAGCGGGATGGCCTGTTCTGTGCCCGTATCTTTGGGCCGATCAAGGATTACGAATGCCTGTGCGGCAAGTACAAGCGCATGAAATATCGCGGCGTCGTCTGCGAGAAATGCGGTGTGGAAGTCACGCTGCAAAAGGTCCGGCGCGAGCGCATGGGCCATATCGAGCTTGCCTCCCCCGTCGCCCACATCTGGTTCCTCAAGTCGCTGCCGTCACGCATCGGCCTGATGCTGGACATGACCCTGCGCGATCTTGAGCGGATTCTCTACTTTGAGAACTACGTTGTGATCGAGCCCGGTCTGACGGATCTGACCTACGGCCAACTGATGACCGAGGAAGAATTCCTCGACGCGCAGGACTCCTACGGTGCCGACGCCTTCCAGGCGAACATCGGTGCCGAAGCCATCCGCGAGATGCTCAGCCAGATCGACCTTGAGGCCGAGGCCGACACACTCCGCGCTGACCTCAAGGAAGCCACTGGTGAACTGAAGCCCAAGAAGATCATCAAGCGTTTGAAGATCGTCGAAAGCTTTATCGAATCCGGCAACCGCCCCGAGTGGATGATCCTCACGGTCATCCCGGTCATCCCGCCGGAACTGCGCCCGCTTGTCCCACTTGATGGTGGCCGTTTTGCGACCTCTGACCTGAACGATCTTTATCGCCGGGTCATCAACCGCAACAACCGTCTCAAGCGACTGATCGAATTGCGCGCCCCCGACATCATCGTCCGCAACGAAAAGCGGATGTTGCAGGAATCTGTCGACGCGCTGTTTGACAACGGCCGTCGCGGTCGGGTCATCACCGGCGCCAACAAGCGCCCGTTGAAGTCCCTCTCCGACATGCTCAAGGGCAAGCAGGGCCGCTTCCGCCAGAACCTTCTGGGCAAGCGGGTCGACTTCTCGGGTCGTTCGGTCATCGTGACGGGTCCGGAACTGAAGCTGCATCAATGCGGTCTTCCCAAGAAGATGGCACTGGAGCTGTTCAAGCCATTCATCTACTCGCGGCTTGAGGCCAAGGGTCTGTCCAGCACGGTCAAGCAGGCCAAAAAGCTGGTCGAGAAAGAGCGTCCCGAGGTTTGGGATATTCTTGACGAGGTCATCCGCGAACATCCCGTCATGCTCAACCGTGCGCCGACGCTGCACCGTCTTGGCATCCAGGCGTTCGAGCCGATCCTGATCGAAGGCAAGGCGATCCAGCTACACCCGCTGGTTTGTTCGGCCTTCAACGCCGACTTTGACGGTGACCAGATGGCTGTTCACGTCCCGCTGAGCCTTGAGGCTCAGCTGGAAGCACGCGTCCTGATGATGTCCACCAACAACGTGCTGTCGCCCGCCAACGGCGCCCCGATTATCGTGCCGTCCCAGGATATGATCCTTGGTCTCTACTACACGACGATCGAGCGTGAGGGCATGAAGGGCGAAGGCATGGCGTTTGGGTCGATCGACGAGGTCGAGCATGCGCTGACTTCGGGCGAGCTGCACATGCACGCCAAGATCATCGCCCGGATCAAGCAGATCGACGACGAGGGCAACGAGGTCATCAAGCGGTTCGAAACCACCCCCGGCCGTCTGCGCCTGGGTGCGCTTCTGCCGCTGAATGCCAAGGCCCCGTTTGACCTGGTCAACCGTTTGCTCCGCAAGAAAGAGGTGCAGCAGATCATCGACACCGTGTACCGTTATTGCGGTCAGAAAGAGTCGGTCATCTTCTGCGACCAGATCATGACCGCAGGCTTCCGGGAGGCGTTCAAGGCTGGCATCTCGTTCGGCAAGGACGACATGGTCGTTCCGGACAAGAAGTGGGAGCTGGTCGATGAGACCCGCGATCAGGTCAAGGACTTTGAACAGCAGTACATGGACGGCCTGATTACCCAGGGCGAAAAGTACAACAAGGTCGTCGATGCCTGGTCGAAGTGTAACGACAAGGTCACCGCGGCCATGATGTCAACGATCTCGGCCAACAAGATCGTCGATGGCGCTGAGGCAGAGCCGAACTCGGTCTACATGATGGCCCACTCCGGTGCCCGTGGCTCGGTTACTCAGATGAAGCAGCTTGGTGGTATGCGTGGCCTGATGGCCAAGCCGTCGGGCGAGATCATCGAAACGCCGATCATCTCGAACTTTAAAGAAGGTCTGACCG
>CALFSV010000265.1 GCA_937916485.1 uncultured Paracoccaceae bacterium
GGTTCAGGCTGCACCAGCAATCTGATGCGAGTTCTCATTCGTCTGACAGCACCCACGTCCTCTTTCAGTAACCGTTCTGACCTTTATGGCTGAGGGGACCTTGTTTACCAAGTTTCTATCGAAGTCAGATATTGACTATCAGATACTAAAGGGCACCGGCTCTGCTGCAGTGTTTAGAGAGACAGCTAGGCAGAAGTTATCCATTAGAACAATTCCAGCTCTAGAGGATGTGTCGTTCGCTTTTAACAAGCAGCAGTCTTATAGACCAAAGTCTAAAGAAGTTAGGAAGGTCAATGATGCGCTAAAGAACCTCAGGCAACGTAAGTTAGCCGATGTACCTTTAGCGGACCTAATGGTTACCTGCGCAAAATCGAATTGGTATCATTCAGCAATCGAACTAAGCAAAGCTGGCCCATTCGCAAAACTTAGCAGGATGTTCAAGGGCACAAATTGGGTGCCAAATACGACCCGAGGTACGAACAACTACTCGCACTGTTCCCATGCTGTTTATCTATATGAGCAGAATGCTAACCCCGTTCTGCTACAATGGCTGGGTGCTAACACAAGGGCTTTCCGTGATGCCTATGCTCTCTCTGAGATGATACAATGGATCTGGCGAACTCAGATCAGGAACGGTGAACCTGTATGTGTGTACATCAGGCGCCCCGACATCATCGACGCGCGCGAGGGCACACAAAGTGGATAGTTGGAATAAGCGTTGTCAAATACCACACTCTTCGCAGCTAACTGGTCAAGATGCGGTGTCTTGCAGACCGGGTTTCCATAGAACGACAGCGCCTGCGGGGCCAGCTGGTCGGCCATGATCATCAGGATGTTGGGCTTATTGATCATCGGTTTACACTGCCGCCCGGCGGTACACTGTATGCTCTGTGGTATAGAACTGAATCGTCGACGGTCCGTTCGAGCCACCCACCCCCATGCCACTGTCTTTGACGCCGACAAACGGCAGATGATTTTCGGGGAAGCTACCTGCGTTCACATGGATCATGCCACTTTCGCTTTCCGCGACAAAACGCTCAACCACGTCAGTGCGCTCCGAATAGAGGCAGGACGACAGGCCAAAGGCTACGTCGTTGGCGACGCTCAGGGCCTCATCCACATTATCATAGGCAATCACGGAAAGGACTGGGCCAAAAACCTCGTCACGGGCGACTTCCATATCGCGGGTCACGTTCGACAGAATGGTTGGCGTATAGAAATACCCGCCTGTGTCCATCTTGAGCTTTTCACCACCCGCAGCGACCGTGGCACCGGCAGCCTTTGCACGGGTAACAAAGCCATCCACATCCTGAAGTTGCTGCAAACTGGCGAGTGGTCCGATTTTTGCTCCATCAGATGCGCCGTCCATTGGCTGCATGGCCTCAGCGCGCTTTGAGAGACCCGCAACTACCTGTGCTTCGAGTGTCCGATTCACAACCACGCGGCTAACGGCCGTACATCTCTGGCCACACACGGCGAAGGCCGAAGCCATAATTTCATCAAGGACGGGGTCAAGATCAGTAGCGTCGTGCAAAATGGCAGGGTTTTTGCCACCTAATTCGAGTGACACTTCCGCCAGATGACCCGCTGCTGCTATCGCTACGCGTTTGCCAACCTCGACCGAGCCTGTAAAGCTGATTGCATCAATGCCAATGTGCTCTGCCAAAGCCTGCCCCAAGGCACCGCCGCCAATCGCCGATTGAACGAGGTCTGCGGGCAGCACTTCAGCAGCGATCTCGGCTATTAAAACGATAGCGCCAGGTGTCAAAGATGCAGGCTTAAGGATGATCGCATTGCCGTAAACGAGCGACGGGATAGCTTTGCGCATCGGCGTGCTGAAAGGAAAATTCCAGGGATTGATGCCTAGGATCACACCGCGCGGGCGCCGGGTAGAATAGGCGACAGTGCCCGGGATTTGCGACGGAAAAACGTCGCCAATGGGCGCACTTGCACGACCAATGCAGACACGAGATTCCCCGACGGCCTTGGCAACCTCACCGCGTGCCTCAGCTAATGGCTTGCCCATTTCTTTGGTGATTGACATAGCTATATCTTCTGCGCGCGCCTCTAACGCGTCCACGAAATTGGCGACAAGCGCGCCGCGCTCTGGTTGTGGTATTGCAGCCCAACCCGCCTGCGCCAGACCTGCACGGGCGACGCAGTCATCCAAGGCGCCCAATGGCGTTTCATCAAAGGTCGCCACGATCTGTTCAGGGGCGGCGGGGTTGCGAATTTCAATGAGCATGTGCGGTGTCCTGTACTGTGCCGGAGCCGCCCGCGCGGATCATTGCGGCGGCCTTTTCGGCAATCATAAAAGTGGGGGCATTTGTGTTGGCGGAGGTGATTTTGGGCATGACCGAGGCATCAACCACGCGCAGTCCCTCCACGCCATTTACGCGCAATTCGGGGTCCACTACGGCGCCCGCGTCTGACCCCATGCGGCAAGTGCCAACTAGATGGTAAACCGTTCCTGCCATCTGACGCACAGCAGCCAGAATCTCAGCATCGCTTTGATATTGCGCACCGGGAATAACCTCGCGCCGCCAGCGATGGCGAAACTCAGGCCGATTGTAGAGTTCGCGCACCATGCGGATGCCTTCGACGATAACTTTCTGGTCCCTCTCGGCTGATAGGTAGTTGGTGCGTATGCGAGGATCAGCGAAAGGATCAGAGCTTGCAATACGGATCGACCCACGGCTTTCTGGATGGCATTGCCAGAACGAAGTGGTGAAACCCGAATAACGGTGCAAAGGTTTACCGGGTTTATCGACAGATAGCGGCATGACGAACAGTTGCAGATCGGGACGACCGCCCGTCGCAAATTTTGTGCAAGCCGCGCCGCCGACCTGACCGGCCCCTACGGTCAACGGCCCGCGTGAGCCAAGCAACCACTCCAACCCCATTTTGGCGAGACTGAAAGGGTTTCGTATGTGATCGTTCAGCGACGCGCCACGCTCTTCCAGTTCGACAATGGTGCGCATTTGTAGGTGGTCCTGCAGGTTCTCGCCCACTTCGGGGGCATCGACGCGAACGGGGATGTCATGCGTGCCCAGCAGCTCGGCCGGTCCAATACCCGACAGCTGCAAAAGCTGCGGTGTCTGAACAGAGCCACCACACAGGATCACCTCACAATCAGCATGCACCTCATGTGCCGTGCCGTTCTGAACATAGCGCACACCGGTGGCGCGGGAGCCGCTGAACATAATCTCCAACACCTGTGCGCTCGTCTCCAGCGTCAGGTTGGGCCGTTGTAAAGCGGGGTGTAAAAAGGCCGTCGCTGCGCTGTCCCGCCAACGCCCACGAAGCGTCAGCTGGTACTTGCCAACGCCATACGCGCTTTCTCCGTTGAAATCATCGTTTTGCGGCAGACCGTGCGCGCGGGCCGCTTGCAGCCAATCATTGCAAGCTGGGTTGTTATTGCGCAGATCGGATACCTGCAACGGCCCATGCGCGCCGCGATACTGCGATGGAGACCCGGCATAAGTCTCAAACGCTCTAAAATGCGGTAACACTTCATTGAACGACCATCCCTGCGCGCCAAGTTTCGCCCAATCGTCGAAATCAGCATGTTGACCGCGAATATAGATCAACCCGTTGATCGAGCTTGATCCGCCTACCACACGCCCTCGTGGGCAGTCCATTTGCCGCTCGCCAAGTCCAGGATCCGGATCACCGCGGTATAGGTGCGAAACGCGCGAATCGTAGATGGATTTGTAATAGCCAACCGGAAGCTTCAGCCAGAACCCACGGTCCGCTCCGCCCGCTTCGAGAACAAGCACACGCGCTGCGTCATCTTCGGACAAACGGGCTGCCAGCGTTGACCCTGCCGTGCCCGATCCAATGATGATGTAGTCATAGCTTGCCATGCAGCCTCCAAAAGTTCTAAGTATAGGTCTAATCGAAAAACTCTGGCCATGCAACAAAAAATCTATAAATAGAACTTTAAGATCAATCAGGAGTCGCTCCGCCATGATAGACACACTTCGGCAAAGCCGCTCTCCGCTTTATCTTCAGATTGCTGAAATTCTTCGGCAAGATCTGGATCGTGGAGTCTGGACGGAAGGCAGTCTTTTGCCAACAATTTCAGAAATTTCAGAAAAATACGCCGTCGCAAAGATCACCGTTCGTCAAGCCATGAAGATACTGGAAGAAGAAGGCCTCGTGGAATCGTGGCGCGGGCGCGGCACAACTGTTCTGCCACCCCCGGCAGAGCGGAATCGCCTGCATCTGGGCACGCAACTGTCTACTTTGGTGGATCACTATCGTGGTGACAAACCGGCGCTAGACCTTCTGGAGGACTGCGACGCCGAGGTGTCGGGTGAGCCGCTGATCGGTACCTTGTCGGACGCTGGCTATCACCTTTTACGCCGCACCCATACTCGCGAGGATGAGACCTACTGCGTCATTTCAATTTACTTTGAAAAGCAAGTCTTTGCCCGCCACGAGGCAGAGTTCAGAACGCAGCTGGCCTTGCCGGTACTCGTTGACTCCGACGATATTAATGTTGCGCAGGCGCGCCAATCGCTGACTATCGGCAAATGTGATTTTGACACAGCAGGTTTGTTGGGCCTCGCCGTCGGCGATCCGGTGGTCGAAGTACGCCGCGTCATCTGTGACGCTCGGGATCAAGTCATCTACATCGCTGATGTCACCTATCGCAGCGACTTTGTACGTCTGGAAATGGACCTTTTATCATGATCACGATCACGCGCATTCAGGCTTGGGCCTTTCGCAGCCCGACCAAAAAGCCCGTCGCCACATCCTTTGGCGTCATGCACGACCGCCCAGCCGTTCTGGTGCGCGTGGAGGACCGGGACGGCGCGTTCGGCTGGGGCGAGATCTGGGCAAACTGGCCCGCTGCCGGGGCAGAACACCGTTTGCGCTTGCTCGAGATGGATGTAGCGCACTTGGTCTTGGGAGTTGAATTCGCTTCGCCCACCGATTTCTTTTACAAGCTTGACGCACAAACCCGGGTACGGGCTGTGCAATGTGGCGAGGTCGGACCGTTCGCTCAGGTCATCGCCGGGCTAGACATTGCGCTATGGGACTTGGCCGCGCGACGCGAAGGCGTACCACTGCGCCGTTTGATCCGGGAGGATGCGCCTGATACCATCCCTGCTTATGCCAGCGGCATTCAGATTTTTGCCGCTGACGATCTGATGCTCCGTGCGCGGAACGATGGGCACCACAGGTTCAAGCTCAAGGTCGGTTTTGACATGGCCACCGACGTTGGTTCTGTGCATCGGATACAATCTGAGTTGGCGCAGAACGAGTTAATAGCCTGCGATGCCAATCAAGCGTGGTCGCTTGAACAGGCGAAGGCGTTTCTGAACGGTATCAAAGGCGTGCCGCTTCATTGGCTGGAAGAACCTTTGCCAGTTTTCCACGATACCGTCGAGTGGCAAAGCCTAGCGGATTATGCAGGCGTCGCACTGGCGGGGGGGGAGAACATAATCGGGGTTGCCGATTTCGATCACGCCATCAAAACAGGCGTTTTATCCGTGATCCAGCCCGATGTCGCAAAATGGGGTGGGATCACAGGCAACTTTGCCGTGGCCCGCAACGCGCTCAAAAACAATCGCCGCTATTTCCCGCATTTTCTTGGCGCAGGCATTGGTATGGCCGCCTCGGCGGAACTACTGGCTGGTGCGGGCGGTGACGGGCTCTTGGAAGTTGATGTCAACGAAAACCCGCTGCGCACCATGTTCTTTGGAGATCGTGAGCCTGTGTCGGACGGCGAGTGGCGCTGCAGCGATGGACCTGGTCTAGGAATTGACTGCATCCCCGCGGAGTTGACACCGTTACAAACGCTTCACACCGAAATCGGCTAGGTCGCAGTCAGAGCGACCATGCGAAATCTTTGGTGCGAGGACGCAACGATTTAGATTATAGAGATACACGGTCAATCCACGCCTAACCAGCGTCCAACGATCACTCGCATCTTTTTAGACGGCATGTACACACATACAGGTTCACCGTTCCTGATCTGAGTTCGCCAGATCCATTGTA
>CALFSV010000266.1 GCA_937916485.1 uncultured Paracoccaceae bacterium
ATTGGGTATGGATCAAGACGATTGGTATGATTTTAATCATTTTCGCCCTGAAGCTGGGCGCAGATTTTTAGCCACGATACTGAGCGAAATGGAAGAAGAACTTTAATGGGACAAAACCCGCGTTCGAACACGCCGGTTTAGGGGCATAAGGCTGAGCGGAACGGTAACCCCTTAGATTCAAACATCAAGTGCAACGGTTGATTTGAAGGCCGCGATTTCGTCGGCCATGGCTTCAGTGGGCGTTCTCCAGCCGAGGGTCTTTCTGGGGCGATTGTTCAGCAGCGCAGCCACCTCGTTTAGCCATGTTTGACTGGCGTCACTCAGGTCCGCGCCCTTCGGCATGAATTGGCGCAGCAAGCCGTTTGTATTCTCATTGCTGCCACGCAGCCAAGGCGCATGCGGATCGCAGAACCAGATATCGATCTTCAACCGTCTGGCCAGTTCGGGGTGGCAGGCCATTTCGGAGCCGCGGTCGTAGGTCATGCTCTTGCGCAAAGCAGCGGGTATCTTCAACCTCAGGGCTCAACCAAATTGTCACATCACCACACTGACGCAGGCCTTCATTGTACACTCGCCAGTTGGTGACCTTCTGTCGCTTCTTTTCAAACTTGTGGCGGCGGGAAGCGTTGAATTTGTGTGGCATCATGAATATCCGTGTCGTTGGCAGGTTGGGTGTCTAGCAGACCCGCCGGGGTCCCTGCAACAACGCCATCCTGCCCCCTAAAGACGGCGCCTGCCAGCTACGAATATCTGGCTTGGCTCGAGAGAATTCGCCACGAGGAAATCGAGGGGTTCATCGACGGGCTTTTCGCGGGGCAGGACGAGATCGACCTGCCGGAGAGTGCACACAAGGCTGTTGGTGTCCTGGGTGAGCTACGTGGGTTGTTCGCAGCAACAGAAGATCTTGCGAATAGCCCGAGCGGACCCGCCAGCGTGTCGAGCCTTGAGCACACCGCAAAGCATCTGCGAGAGTTGAGCCGGATTGCCGAGCACGAAATCAACGTTATTATCCAGGCTTGCAAGAAGGCTCGCGCGCAAGCGTTGGAGACGCTGTCGACGGGTAGGCCGCCAATCCTTCACTGATGGTCGTGCTACCGGAACATCTACTTTTGCCCGTCCGGAAGCACAGCGGAAGCAAGAGGGAGAGGTTCGTTGCGGTTTTTTGCGTAATCGGGCGCAACAACGATGCAGGGCAGGGGCCTGCAAGCCTTAGAAAACGCGAAGTATAACGTAGTTCTGAGAGATTGTTCATGGTTCGTTCGCCATGACTCATAACCTGAAGGTCGTAGGTTCAAATCCTACTCCCGCAACCAGTAAGAACGTACCGCCGCCCCTCGGGGCGGCGTTCTCGTTTGTGCCAAGCGCCAAAATCGCGGCCAAAGCACCAACCAGGGTCACCTCAGTCTCCCCACGCTTGGTTCCAGCCCGCACCTCGATGCGCTCCACCAGGCCGCGAATGGCCTCCATGGCCTCAGCGCGTGTGTCCTCGCATGCGAGTAGGTTCGCGATCCTGGCCACAGCCTTGCTGTAGAGCTCGGCATAATTGGGGTGAAACGCGATGGCGGACGACATGTTGCGACGCGCGAGCCGTGCCTGCAACTCGGCTTTCCGGGCTTCCAGAGAGGTGAGCCGCTCGCGGACTGAGGCTGGGGCGCCATCCCCCGACATGATGAAATCCACGCACCGGTTGATCCCACGCTCCACCTCGGCCAGGTCCTTCTGCAAGGCAGCTTTGTCCGCGCCCTTTTCTGTCTTCAGCCGCGCAAGTTCCGCGTTGAGTTCTGCCGTGAACGTTGAGATCAGGGTCTCATTGCCGATGAGGATGTTGCGTAGACCATTCAGCACGCGGCTCTCAACCTCTGCGGCCGCGATACCGAAGTCGGCCTCGCAGGTGCCTTTCTCGCGGCGTGCCGCGCAATAGTAGCGATCCTTGCGGGCAATGGTCATGTTGCCACCACAGCAGCCGCATTTGATCAGGCCCGTGAGTAAGCGCTTCTTGGTCTGCCGCTTGTTCCCGGCATGGCTGGCATAACGCGTCTTCAGTACCTGCGCCCGTTCCCAGAGGTGCTGGTCAATGATCCGCAGTTCCGGGACCTCTGCTATGACCCACTCCGCCTTGGGATTCAGGCGCGACTGCCGCTTGCCGGTGTCCGGATCCTTGACGAACCGCTGTCTGTTCCAGACCAGTTGCCCGACATACATCTCATTGTTCAGGATGCCATTGCGGCGCTGACGACTGCCGTGGATTGTCGAAGCGTTCCATGCCCCGCCGCGTGGACTGGGAATACCGTCCTTGTTCAACCCAGCCACGATCTTCCGAGCGGATCTACCCGAAACGTATTCCACAAAGATCCGTGTCACCACTTCGGCTTCCACTGGGTCAATCTCACGTTCACCGGTGGCAACTGTGCCATCCGCCAGGAGGCGCCGAACCACCCGATAGCCGTAAGCGTTACCACCACTGGAGAGCCCCTGTTCGACGCGCCCGCGCAAGCCCCGCGCGTCTTCTGTGCAAGATCCTTCAAAAAAAGCGCATTCATCGTGCCCTTCAGGCCGATGTGCAACTCGCTGACGACACCCTCCGAGAGGGTGGTCAATTGGATGTCCGCGTACTGAAGCCGCTTGTAAATTCCGGCAATATCCTCCTGGTCGCGGCTGAGCCGGTCCAACGCCTCAGCGACAACAGTGTCGAAGCGACCATGGCCGGCGTCTCTCAACAGCGCCTGAAGGCCAGGGCGAGCCTTCGTCGAACTGCCACTGATCGCGGCGTCTGTGTAAATCTCAGCAACCGTTCCACCGTCTGCTTTGATCCGGTCTTCACAGCTGCGAACCTGATCTTCGATCGAAGCGGGATTCTGAAGGTCCGTTGAATAGCGCGCGTAAATGGCGGATCTCATTGACCGGCATCCTTTCTGTCTGAGCGGGTACTGTGAGGGGATGCATGGCGCTTGCGCAAGGTTTTGAGCGAGGCCTGCAGTTTGGTCCCCGCGGCGATTTGTTGAGCTTGGATATAATGACGCTCTGTCGTCCGCGGATCGCTATGGCCAAGGATCGGGGCTGCAATCCCGATATGCTTGGGGTCATTCAGCGCCACGAAGGTGACTGCACAATCGCGAAATAGATGCGGGTTGATGGGCTTGCCAAAAGCGCGTTCCGTGACGATGCTGATCCGAGAAAAAACCATCTTCTTGGTCATTGGCTGTCCATAGCGCGTGATCCAGAGCCGATCCGAGACTGCGCCGTCCAGCAGGGAAGGCCGGTGATGCTCCAGATAGAGTTCAAGAAACACATTCAAGACACTGGGCAAGCGCATCTCCACGGGCTTGCGGGCCTTCATCTCTGCCCCGGGAAACCGCAGTTCCCAGCCATCCGTGCGCTTGATCAAATGCCGTCCGATCTCAATGCTGGTCAGGTTGCGTAGACGCATTGTGGGGCAACTGATCAAAAGGCCGATCATCAGGGCATCGCGATACGCGGTGGCGACATACCGTTCGGGCGGGTTCCGCTCAATCGCCTGCATCCGATTGATCGCCCAAACAAGGATCTCACTTGCTGGGCGCAGGCGGGTGTGTTTGTCCCGGCTGTCTCGAACGGTTGTCTCGAGTTTACGCACGATGTGGCGCATCCAGCCCTAGTCGTCTTCGGGGGCTAAGTGTCTGACGTCA
>CALFSV010000267.1 GCA_937916485.1 uncultured Paracoccaceae bacterium
GAAGCTAAAGTGGAAAACGAACACCAAGCGCCACAGCCAAGCGGATGATCTCAGGACTCGTTTTAAAGTACCTGAATGGGGAGTGTTTTGTCATACGGCGAGGCTACGAAACCACCCTGCACGGCTCAACCTCGTTTTGTCTGACAGTGCCCGGGAGGGCGCAACCGCCGAGACCTACTACCTAGTCTAACTTGCAAAGTATGAGATGCGACGACCGGTCACACGAATATGTGAATTTGGCTCACTATTGTTTCTCCATAGCAAACTTTCGTCACTGATGCACCAAAGGTCCGGTTCGAGCCTTTTTAGCCTCGACAGATGAGTATTAGATTTTGTGAACAGAGGTGGAACAACCTTAGAAATCTGCTCGCCAACCGAACTGCCCCTGTGAGGTTCTGGGGTTAAGCACAAGTCAGAAAGGTTTCCGTTGAATTTCAATCTGGTGCGAGTGTCACATCGAAATTCACGTAAAGGAATGGCTCTGCGACTTTGCCTGACAGCGCCATACCAGATGGAAAATCGCTGACGGGTTTTGTCTCGTAGGACATTACCAAATCCTCACGAACACCAAAAACGGTATCTTGATCGAGGTACGGATCATCATCGGGGAAGACCTCGGTGACGAGAGTCCGGTAACCAGGGGCCGTGACAATATAGTGCAGGTGCGATGGTCGCCACGGGTGTCTTCCGCAAGCATTGAGGATCGCGCCGACAGGCCCATCGGACGGCACGGAATATTCGACGGGTTTGACAGTGGTGAATGCATAACGCCCGTCGCTACCAACGGTCATCAAACCGTGGAAAGAGTAAGTGTCTTGCTCTTCGTCTTGGCTAGCATATAGCCCGTTGGGCGCGGTCTGCCAAATGTCGATCACGGCGTTCGGGATCGGGTTCCCGCTCGTGTCGCGGATCACACCTTCGGCCAACAGAACTGGCCCGCCAAAATGCCGCTTCATGTCGCCGCCAACCGCCAAAGGTGGCGCGCCTGACACGTGAAACGGACCAAGCACGGACGACGATGTTGCGTCGTCGCGCGAGTGGAGCATATCGACCAGCGACGAGAGGCCCAGCACGTCAGAGGCCAGAACGAATTCGTGCCTATCTTCGGTCTCGATCGCAGCGCAGCCCTCGAGAAAGGCAATACCTTGGCGCCATTCATCATGGGTCAGGTTGGTTTCACGGGCAAAGTCATGCAGGTGCTGCACGAGCGACCCCATAATTTCGCGCATGCGTGGGTCCATGTCCGCGGCCATGTAGCCTTTAAAAGTATCGGTGATGTTGTCTTTTGTGACGTTACGCAACGGTCAGGTCTCCTAATTCAAAAGGGCAAGGCTGAGGATCGGAAACTCGATCAAGATAAAGAGTGCGATTAGCATCACGAAGGCAAAGGGTAGCGCGCCCATGAACACGTCTTTGAGTGAAATTCGATCGTCATTGAGGGTCGACTTAATCACAAAACACGAGATGCCCAAGGGTGGTGTCAGCAGACCGATCTCGGCGCCGACAACTGTGACGATCCCGAACCATACCAGCGACATATCCATCGCCTCAACGAGTGGCAGGAACAGCGGCACGACGATCAGAATGATTGATGCGGTATCGAGCAACGTTCCAAGGAACAACATGAGTAGCACGTAAAGGATCATGATCGTCCAGAACGAGGCCTCGTTGCCTGCGAGCAAATCTTGTAACTGGTTTGGCAATCCAGCCATTCCCAGCATGCGGCTGTAGATCGATGCGGCGGTGATCAGGAAGAGAATTGCCGCGGTGATATGCCCCGTTTCAAGCAATGCTTCCCAGAAACTTTTGAGCGACATGGACCTGCGTAAGACCGCGATGACAAGTGCGACCAGACCGCCCGTGGCACCAGCCTCGACAGCCGTGAGCCAGCCAGTATAAATTCCGCCAAGCACAATTGTGATGATAAAGAGCGTTGGCAATGTCTTTGATGCGATCTCGCGCGACGACATCCATTCGGTGTCTTCGACCACGCGCCCACCGACAAAATTCGGAGTATAACGCGCCATGAACCAGATTGCGCCAACGTAGAACACCGCGAGCATGATGCCCGGAATAACGCCTGCAAGGAACATATCGCCGACAGATTGCTCGGACACGAATGAGTAGATGATCAGCATCGCTGAGGGAGGAATGATCATGCCAAGAACGGAGGAGCCTGCGACCACGCCCACGGCAAAGCGCGGGTTGTAATCTTGGGCCATCATTTCGGGCACGGATACTTTGGTAAATACTGACGCCGAAGCGATTGAAGAGCCAGTGACAGCCGCAAAAACGGCGTTCGCGCCAACTGTTGCCATGCCGATCCCGCCTTTTACCTTGCGGAAGCGCTGGGTCATGACCTCGTAAATGTCGCTCCCTAACCCCGCCTTTGAGACGATTAACCCCATGAAGGTGAACAGTGGTATGGTCGCAAAGGAATACTCCATCGCGCTATCGCCCACAGCCACCTTGAGCAGGTTAAGCGAAAGGGTGAAGTTGTCACGCATCAGCCAGATCGAGACCAATGAGACGGTGCCCAGCGCAATCGGGATATAAAGACCAGCGTAGATCAGAAAAACGATTGCAACGACCGAGATCAGGCCAATTTCAATAGGAGTCATTTGGAAGTCTCGTCATGCTCAGGGGCGCGGACCAGCTTTGGGCGGTCCTGCGCGGTGATGACCTTTAGGACGAAGATCAGGCTTGAAAGAGCACAACCTGACGCAATCACCAATTTGATCGGCCACCAAGGCGCTGTGAAAAGGCCAGGGATGCCAAAGAAGTCCTGGGTGTCCCACATATGCAAGAACTCAGGAAACATGATGTAGGCGATTAGAAACATAAAAATTGCTGAGACCGCATTGATGATCCGTCGTAAGTTCGCGGTCAATTTGGGGCGACGATTGTGAAGCAGATTGAGGAACCCGTCGGAACGGGTCAGCCTGTCAACGCGGACCACATCAGCCAATTGTAGGAACACGATGAAGACGACCGAAAGCTGGACGATTTCATAGGTCCCTTTGATCGGCGCGTTAAAGATGCCGCGCGCAACCACGTCGATATTTAGGATTGCCACCAACGCAAGAACCGTCAAAGTTCCTGCTATATTGGCGGCAATCGCAAGTTTGTTGGCGACCCCAGAGAGGCCTGCAAGCGCAGTTTTCAACATCTTCTGTCCTCTCTCTGGGTGCTTAAATTAAGGCTGCGACCAGTCACGCACGCCTACAAATCCTTCGGCCTCAAGCTTTGCCAAATAAGCGGCGAGCATTTCGGATCCGGGTTCACCGCCTTCGTTCAAGGACGTTGCCCATTCCTGTGCGATATTCGGAATGGCGTTGGCCCAAGCGGTGCGGTCCTCATCAGAAACGTCGATGATGGTGCCACCCGACGCGACATATGCGGCCTCGGATTCCGCCGCGATATCCATCGCGATGCCTGCAAGGTGATCACGATAATCGATGGCAACAGCTTGCAGGACCGCTTTCACTTCATCAGGCAATTTTGCCCAGTAATCCGCGTTCACTGTAACTGTTTTAGAGTTCACAGCGCCAAGGTTTGCACGCAGCATGTACGGCGCAACCTCGGATATTTTGAAGGTTGCTGCGGCTTCGGGCCAAAGCATCGCGGCATCGACAAGACCTGTTTGCAGCATATTGTAGAAGTCTGTCAGACCTCCACGCACACCTGCTGCGTCTTTGATCCCTTCGAGGTAACGTAAGTTCATGCCGGCGCCTGCGACCTTGAGACCTTCAAGGTCGGCAACTGTGGCAACTTCTTTGGTCGAGAACACCTGATAGCTGTCAAGAACGACACCGGTTGCCAAGTAGACTTGGTTTTGCGCCGCAAATTCATTCTGCATGGCAGGGAATTCACGCGCGATTTCATCGATCGCTTTGGCCACAGCACGGGCGTCTGATGAAACAAACGGCGTAACCGCAGCAAGACCTTGGCTCGGCAATTTTGACGAGTGGAAAATTGTGGTGACGATACCGATATCGCCGAGCCCCAATTGCACACCCTCAAGCACGCCGCGTGGTTTTACGATGGAACCGCCATAGTTTTGCTGCCAATCCATGACGTAGTTGCCCGCTTCGGCAAGGCGACGATCAACCTCGGGAATAAAGAAGTCCGAGAACTCGCGGACCCAAAGTGAGCGATCTGGATACCCATCGATTACAACTGCGGAAATTGTTTCTTGTGCAACGGCGGGCATTGCCGTCATCGTTGCAAGTGCTGCCCCCATTAGGCTGCGTCGTGTCCAATTCATCATCGTTTTTCTCCTCCCAGAAAAGCGGGGCTTTGCCCGCAAGATTGATTAAGTCGTCTTCTTCCAATTCACGGTTAGGTCTGTGCCAGATGCCTCGAATAGTTTGGCTATGGCGCAGTATTTTGCAGTCTCTTGGCCCACCAAAGTCAGCTCCTCCTGACTGGCGGATGTGGTGCAATTCACGGTCAACGTGATCGCAGGAAACGGCACGTCGATTTCCTCTTGCATCAGAACGCCACGCCGATCGAATTGGCATTCCGCATCGATGGTGACCTCTCCCAGATCAACACCAAGGCGATGTGCGTTCTTGTGTCCGATCACATTTGTGCAAGCGATAAGCGCCGTCATCGCGGTCTCTGTCGGGGTCGGTCCAAGGTTTGTGCCGCCCCGCTCCAACGGCTCGTCGATAATCACATTCAAATCGCGCACGGGGATTTCCGTCCGCGCGTGCGTCGGGCATGCAGCGGTCGCGCGATAGGTGACAACGGTTTTCATTTTGATCGCCATGTCAGTCCCCTCTCACGCAAAACTGCAAACTTGATCGAAAGCGAAACGCGGCAGCTTTTGGAACAGGGCTGTCTCGTCGGCGTAACCGATGTTGCACAAGAAGTTTGATTTCAGCGAGGTTTCCGCGAAGAATTCCTCGTCGACGATTGCATTCGAGAACCCCGACATCGCCCCCACATCAAGGCCCAGCGCACGCGCGGCAATCATAAAGTATGCGCCTTGAAGGGTACCATTGCGATATGCCGTGTCTTCGCAATACTCAGGGTTGCCGTCGAACAGGTGGCGGCGGTCTTCGTGCGGGAAAAGGAACGGCAGTTCCTTCCAGAAATCCATGTCATACGCGATGATTGCCGTGACAGGCGCACCCATCATTTTTCCAACATTTTGGGGTTTCAGCGACTTCGCTAACCGCTCTTTACCCTCGGGTGTTTTTACAAAAACGAACCGCGCAGGCAGCGTGTTCATGCTGGTCGGGCCGTTGATCGTGATGTCGTACAACTCGTGCAGCAGATCATCCGCAATCGGCTTATCAGTCCATGCATAATGCGACCGCGCATCGCGCAGGATCAGGTCGATTGCATCTTCCGAAAGCCGATCAATTCGCCCCCGCAATGCACGATGATCTTCTTGCGCTTTTGCCCGAAGGGCCGCGAGTTCTGGACCAGTTGGTGCGCTCATTAGGCTTTAACCTCGTCCACGATCGGGTTCGAGCAAATGCCGATCCCTTCGATTTCGATATCAACAACCTCACCGGGCTTAAGCCAGCGTGGGCTAGGCTTCTTGGCGTGGCCAACACCCGGAGGCGTGCCCATCGCGATCAGGTCACCGGGCTCAAGTGTGGTGTATTCAGAGATCGTCGCAATGGTTTGCGCGACAGACCAGATCATGTTCGCAGTGTTCGAGGATTGCAAGATCTCAGACCCAACGCGGCTTTCGATTTTCAAACCAGCAGCACCCGCTGGCACCTCATCTGGGGTCACAACAATCGGGCCAATCGCCCCTGTGTTGTCGAAATTCTTACCTGGCGTCCATTGGTGCGTCTTGCGTTGGTAATCGCGCACAGAGCCATCGTTAAAGACAGTGTATCCAAAGACGTGTAAGAGCGCGTCGGCCTCGGAAATATGGCGCCCGCCTTTGCCAACGATGAACATCAGCTCGGCTTCATAATCAAGCTTGTCAGAGCAATTCGGGCGCACAAGTGGCGCACCAGCGGCCATGATCGAATTCTTACCGCGCATGAAAAGAGCAGGATAATCGGGGATGTCGTAGCCACCCTCCTTGATGTGGTCCGTATAGTTCAGGCCGAGACAAATGATCGTGCCAGGATTGGCAATTGGAAGGGCTGGCGTGATCGACGAGACAGCCACTTGTGGAGCATCTGCAATCTTGTCGGCCACCGATTCGATCAGCTCAGGCGATTGAACCATAGCCATGAGGTCAGCCCCGATGGCAGGGTTCAAAGCCGTAAGATTAACGGCATTTTCGCCTTTCACAGCAAAGACTGCAGTGCCCGAAGATGTCTCACCAACCAAATATTTCATCATCTCAATCCTTGTAAATTTATATAATTTCTGCCTACTATATTTGCAGTTGTCAATAAATATCGATATTTTGGAGATTGCCGAAGATGGTGAAATGGGCGGATTATAAAACAGAGGCGAAATCGCGTGGCGCTCTGGCTCTCGAACTTTACGCAGCGCAAAGCACACCAGCCTTGGGACCAGATGCGGTAAAGGCCTCGTTGCCTGATCACCTCGCCTATCAAGCGCGATTAGAGACCGCAGGACAGCTCGCCTTTGCGGGGCCAATGTCGGATGAAACAGGCGACGAGATGCAGGGAATGGGCCTTATCATTTACCGCGCAGATAGCTTGGACGCAGCCCGAAAATTGGCAGAGGAAGACCCGATGCACAAAAGCGGAGCGCGTACTTTCACCTTACGACGCTGGATGATAAACGAAGGTTCACTGTCCCTTTCTGTAGGGCTTTCGACCAAAACGGTGTCTTTGACTTAATGCCAGCATGAGGGCGCGCAATGAATATGATCGATGACACTGGCGGTAAAGAAAGTTCCGCCACGCGTGGCGCCTACATGACCTTACGCGATATGATTTTGACGGGCGCTTTGCCAGCAGGTCAGAAGCTCAAAATCGAGCAACTCCGCGGGTTGCTGAATACAGGTGCGTCCCCTGTGCGCGAGGCATTAAGCCTGCTGACGTCGGATATGCTTGTCGAGCGGATCGACCAACGCGGGTTTCGGGCGGCCCCCGCCAATAAAGCGAACTTTGAGGAAATTTTGGCGCTGCGTTGCACGCTTGAAGATCTTGCGCTGCGCCAGTCGATTGCAGCTGCGACACCCGAATGGGAAGAGCAATTGATCTTGATCCACCACCGCATGCGGAAAGCCGTTGGGCAGGAGGTCACGATTTTTGAAGACGCCCACAAGGCGTTTCACATGGCGCTTTTGGCCAATAGCGGCTCGCCGATGCTGGAGCGGTATTGTGCGCAGCTTTATGATCTGAACATTCGGTATCGCAACCTTGCCGCCAGCGGCAGCAAATACCAAAGCCGCGATATCGCCGCCGAGCATCAAGAAATCCTTGATGCGGCCATTCAATGTGATGCGGATCGCGCCTCGGCATGTCTTTTGAAACATTACCGCCTCACGGGGGAGTATCTGGCGCGCGAAATGGACTCATAAGTATTTTGACGATTTAATTGGACGTAATTAAAAAATATCGATATTAATTAGCTAGCGACTCTCGAACAATTGGAGACGGTAGTGCAGCGAAATCGGTTTCTTGGGGATTTATTGTCCCAGCTTTTTGACCGCCGTGGCATCATGCGCGGCAAAGAGGATCAACGCGATATTTATATGCTTTGCGGTGCGCTATTATCGGCAGAGGGTGAAGTATCTGGGCTACGTTTGGCGTCGTCGAGGTGCTGTCAGACGAATGAGAACTCGCATCGGATTGCTGGCGCAGCTTTAATCTA
>CALFSV010000268.1 GCA_937916485.1 uncultured Paracoccaceae bacterium
CTTTCGTGAGGGTCCTCTGCTGAAAATCGGGGTGTATCTTCTGGGTGGAACCCTGTTGGCGCTCGTTTTGTTTTATCTGATCCGTGGCCGCATTCGCATTCATGGCGAAAAAACAGGCAGCACCATCACCCGCTTCAAGGCATTTGAACGATTCGGCCATTGGCTGTTGGCGTCGTCTTTCATTGTGCTGGGCCTCACTGGCCTGATCTCCCTTTTCGGACGCAAAGTCCTGATCCCTGCCTTCGGACCAGAGGCATTCTCAATGCTCGCCTTGGGTAGCAAATGGGTACACAACAATATTTCCTGGGCCTTTATGATCGCATTGGTCATCATCTTTGTGGTCTGGGTGGTGCACAATCTACCCGACCGCACCGACTTGCGGTGGTTGGCCAAGGCGGGCGGATTGTTTGGTGGCGAACACCCACCTGCCAAGAAATTCAACGCAGGCCAAAAGCTGATCTTTTGGTCCGTTATTTTACTGGGTGGCTCGATTTCCCTTTCCGGCCTGTCGCTGCTCTTTCCGTTCGAATTCAACCTCTTTGGACACACGTTTTCGACACTCAATAGCTGGGGCGCGCCGGGTTGGTTTGGCGCCAGCGACCTGCCATACCCGCTTTCGCCACAAGAAGAGATGCAATTTGCACAGCTTTGGCATGCCCTTATCAGCCTTGTTCTGACAGCTATCATTTTTGCGCATATCTACCTTGGGTCCGTTGGGATGGAAGGTGCCTTTGATGCGATGGGCAAAGGCGAGGTCGAAGAACAATGGGCGCGCGAACATCACAGCCTCTGGGTTGAAGAAGTCCTGAACGACAAAACCGCACCCACAAAGGAAGCCTGACATGAAAGCCTTTCTTCTCGCTCTTGTTGCGCTCGTGGTGATCACGGTTGGCGCCAATCAAATCCTTCACCGGATCGGTTTTTCTGCCGATGCCGCGACGGTTTCCAGCAACAATGTCAGGTTGCCCGATGAGTGACGGCGCAATGACGGAGCCGATCCATAATCGAGCGATAAAATCCAGATCGACGCGCGCGTAGATATTTCCGTCGACCGGGTTTTTCGGATTTCGAGAATGGGCCTTCCAAATACTTCTATGAACGTTTGGTTCAAAAATGCTTGGCGTTTGGGTCAGAATTGCGTGGCTTAGTTCTTCTATCCCTCAAGTTTTCAAGCGCGATTGCGTCAAAGACATCTGACGTTCCATAGTAAGATGTCACGTGACTTTGAACTTTGCGTCATAAATTGACCGTCTCATCGCTACAACCGGCTTGGCGTTTCTGGCGGTTGTATTCTGTCTCATCACAACGTTGCACGCCGCTCGTCTGGTGCGCGCGCATGAGGTTCAAGCACATCGATGCTGGATGATTTGTTCCTTTGCGCTGACCTAGGCGGCTGTATCTCTACGCGTGCAGCTAGCTGTTTTTATGTTTAGATTGGCGATGCCATATGAACAGGTTTATCCGTTCTTGGCTTGGTCGTGCTGGGTGCCCAAAATCGTATTTGCCTTATTGTATGTTCGCCGTTCGTAACGGGAATGCCTGTATAACCTGAGTCTATTTATTATTCACGATAGCAGCCGTTCATACCCAGTGCGGCATTTGGTACTTTGGGCTCCAAGCCGCCGTTCGCCGCAACTTTGATGAAGGTCCGGTATGTGCCGTTAGTGCTGAAAGCACCTTTGAGCATAAGCAAGGCTGGACGGTATCAACTACAAGGTTGAAGTAATTTTTTGCTGTTGGGTGAGTAGCTCAAAGCAAGCGGTTTGAAATTCTTTCAGCTATTCCGCAGAGGGGCCCCAGGCCCTGCTTACGGTACATGGAAAAGACTACTACCTCCGATAGGATACCCTACCTACCCAACAAAGCCAGTCGCTTTCAAAACTACTAAAACAACCAAGGGAATTGGGCTAACTAAACCCGCTCAAGAGCCTTGTAGACTGCTGACCGAGTGCAACCCAGTTCCTTAGCTATGGCAGTGGCCCCCACGCCCTCAGAGCGTAGCTGTAGCAGCCTTTCAGTATCAATGGACGTTGGCCTGCCCTTGTAGACACCCTTGGCCTTAGCGGCCTCTATGCCAGCCCTCTGGCGCTCTTTGATGTGTGCTAGTTCCATCTCTGACACCATAGACAAGACAGTAAGGATCAGACGCCCCTCAGGCTTGCTTGTGTCGATGTCACGATCCAACACCCGTAGGAAAGCCCCCTTCTGGTCCAGTTCATGCACGATATTCAGAACGTCACGTGTAGACCTGCCAAGACGGTCCAGCTTGTGAACAACCATCGTGTCACCATCGGTGATGAAGTCCAGAAGGATAGCAAGTTCTGTGCGACCGTCCCTAGAGCCGCCTGATACCTTTTCTGTTCTGATAACCGAACAACCAGCCTCTTTCAGCTTCGCCTCTTGAATATCGGTATCCTGTGAGAGTGAACTGACGCGGGCGTAACCGTAGACTGCCATGATGTGTGTCCCTTGTGTATAATATGATTCTAAGACTTCCTACACATTACGTGGAATAACTACACAATGAAACCCTAATGCTACACTTTTTCACCCATTCTGATTGTCTCCTATGCGTGTACTCAAGTTATACACCTCAGTGAGTGATACTCATTAAGTGATATACTGTTTAAGGTGATTTATAACCCTCAAGAGGACTCCCTTAGGTGATAGAACAGATAGAGGTTTATTCACCACCTATGGGAGGTCCAAGGGTGTATAGCAGTCATTATCTACTAAGCCACTCTACCCATTCCGCTTTTCTTCTCTGTGTCAGCTTGTTCGATTGTGTATGCCGGAAGCACCACAGCCCAACCATTCTCCCGACAATACCAACTGAATACTTCCTGTAGCTTGCTGCCAACCAAGTCTGAATCCACGGCACGACAGATAAGGCAATCGTGAAGGATGTAGGCTGGCACGTCCAACCCTTCGACCACCCGCAGCATGATTTCACTTTCATGGTAGGCAAGCGCCAAAGCGTCCAAAACGCCCTTCTTGAGCAACTTCAGGCAAGGGAATGCTGGAAGGACGAACTCATCTCGAAGCAATTTCAGGCTTTCCTTGGTCAGTCCTACCTTCTGACACATCTTTCCGTCTTTCCAACGCATATGGTAGCCAGCCCCGATCATCTCGTTGATGTAGGCTTTGACCTGCTTCCTATCATTCCAGCCGCAAGCGTAAGGATCATCGAACTCACGAGGGAATGACGGTTCTCCTGACATAGCCGACAGTAAGGTTAGGTTCATGCCGCTAACGTCCACTTCAGCGACAGCCATTCCGTCAATCTTGCCCTTGAGGCGTTGTTCTTTCTTCATGTTGGTCCACGCGCCGTATAGCCGACCGTTCCGAGTCATATCGGCATTGTTGAAGACGCGCTGGGCATTGGTCATTGTCACGTTTCCAACCACGTAAGGATGCTGCGCCCAGCGCTTCCAGATACCTTTGATTCTGCTTGCCTCACGGGCCTCTGCCATCTTCTGTCGTTTTGGGTCTCTTACCTCTACAGGCGCTTGTGCCTTACCTTTTCGACCCTTCTTCTTGCCGATACGGATTTCAGAGACCAAGTCACTTGAGACGAAACGCATAGATTGACCAATAGCGGGTATATCGCCTCGGATCAGGTAGCCGGAACAATTGCCCTCGCCATCGTGCAGGTTGATTTGAGCCTCTAGCTTGTAGGTAATCCAGCCTGCTTGGACCAACGCCTCCCGAAGCTGCTTAGCGACGCTGTAGCCTACCTCAGAGCGCCCTCGCCAGTATCCCTTGGAATGGGGCCACCCGATGATCAGCGCCTCCCCATATTGGACCCTACGCCCTTCAAGACGTGCTGCCTGTAGTAGGAAGCTTGCCAGCAAGCCCTGAAGTTTACGACGGGTGCTAGGTGCTACGTTCGCTAAGCCGACCCTTTGCATAATTTCATCTATGACGGCCACATCTTCGGGGCGCTTCGGATCAACCTTGCAGGATAGGACCTCTTCAAGGACGGGAGGTCGAAAATAGTTATGCTTCTTTTGGGAGAGCAGCTTGGCCATTAAGTCTTACCTTTCAAATCTGTTGGAATGCCTCTGACAGCACAAAGCTACGCCCTACGGCGAAACCTCACGGCTAGGCAGTTCGATGGACCAAGACAGCAGAATTGCAGGAAACTAGGCGGACCTATCCTGTGGCCTTTGTCTTGGTGTTTTGGGGTATTCTGCCGGGTGCGTGCCTCAGGCTGCTACACAATCAGAGCAATCTCGGAGCCATCTTCTTTCCGGACCATGCAAAATATGAACCCACAGCAGAATTTCAAGACAAACGGGAGGAATTGGCTTGATCGAGGATCAGTCGCGGGCCGCAGGAAAGGGAATGCCCCTACAACAGCCAACCCTTTGATAGCATATCAGGTGTATATACTCAAACCACACACAACAGGTTGATTTTCTGTCGGTGTCAGGCTCAATTTGTAAGCCCTGCGTAACTAAGTCTTTTCGCTAAAAGTGTCAGAGGTGTTATCGCGTCAATGTCCCAAACGGCCCAGAGCTATATTTGCCACTTTTCGATGTTCGGTCGCTCACTAGTTTTCCTCAATCCTCACGGCAGTTCCAGAGGCCACCAACAGCACCATGCTGCCCGCTGCGCTAAGCTCGACATAATCGAGGTCCACACCTACCACTGCGTTCGCCCCCACCTCGTACGCTTCCTTCTTGAGTTCGTAGAGGGCTGTGCGACGTGTGTCCTGCAGCGTCTTTTGAACGGCCTTTGAGCGTCCACCTACGATGTCTCTGACACCTGCGAACAAGTCTTTGAAGATGTTCATACCGAAAGCACACTCTGCCGTAACAACCTCAATGCGCTTAGTGATTTTCAAGCCCTCGGGATAGGTCTCGGTTGTGAGCATGACAGAGTTAATTTTACACTCATGCTCCTCAATCCTTTCTTTCTCGGCTTCAGCCCGTGCCAGTCTTTCCTGTACACTTTCATCGCTATAATCAGCACTCTTGGGTCCGCGACCGCTAAGGCAATCGGTGCAACGTTCATCGTTTCCTTTATTAAATACGGTCAGTTTTTTCCCACAAGCGGCGCAAACAGCCATCATTCCTCCACGAGCTAAAGCGATTATGTTACCTTCGCTCAAATGAGTGTCACGGGCAAATCTATCAATCAAGAGGCTCAGCTAACCAAAGCAAAAACGGGCGATGCAGCCTCTCTACGCCCATCAAGAGAACCCCCTCACGCTCAGTATAAGGCTCATACAGCACCATCTCCGCATTTAGGCTACCATTGTGGCCAAATGGAGCTAATGTCGCCCTACGGTCTTATTTTTCACCTTTCCCACTTTAGGTTTTCTACCGCCTCAGACAGCACCTCAAACGATACACCGCCAGAATACAGCCCGTAACTCATCGTATTCAGATCATGCCCTAGCAGCCGCGCACTGACGTTCTCAGGCACCCTGCCCGTCCGTAGCCCCGACAACAGTACGAAAAGCGGCAAGATCAATCTGACATTTGGTACACAAAAACATCCGCATATGGTACACAGAACAAAGCTGAAGAAAAGTTAAGCCATTGTTTTTGATATATTCTGTAAATTCCTATAGCCCTACCGCCGGAGCCAATTAACTTAGAACCTGAGATGCTTGTGTGACGCCTTAGTGTGCGGAACCAACATGCGTATCCAGCATGAACATGTCTCGCCCAGGCCCCCAGTACGAGACGCCTGCTGCTGCAAACGGCGGCCCCCCACATTACCCCTCCACTTTCGCACCTCTCTCCCATAAAAGCTGTAGGGCTAGGGGCGCAGGGCACTGCGCTCTTTGGACAATCGGAGTGACCCCAGCGTGCTATTCAGTTCGGCCCAGTTCGTGTTTGCGTTCCTGCCGCTGGCGCTTGTCGGTTACTTCGCAATCGCCCGTCTCCTTGGGGCCAAGGCCAGCCTGTGGTGGCTGGTGGCGTGTTCCCTCTTTTTCTACGGGTATTGGAAGCCGGAATACCTGCCGCTTTTGATCGGTTCGGTGGCGGTCAACTTCCTGATCGCGCTGAATATCCAAGCCAGTGTCGCACGCGCGGGCCCTGCTTTACGCTCAGCCTTCGTGTTGCTCATATTTGGTATTGCGCTCAACCTCGGTCTACTGGGCTACTTCAAATATCTGGCCTTCTTCGTCACCACGCTCAACAGCGTTGCGGGCAGCGGTTTGGAGGTGCCAAACCTCCTCCTGCCGCTCGCGATTTCATTCTTCACGTTTCAGCAGATCACCTATCTCGTCGACAGCTACAAAGGCACGGCCACACGCGGATCGGCGCTCAACTACATTGTTTTCGTGACCTTTTTTCCGCAGCTGATCGCCGGACCCATTGTGCATCACAAGGAGATGATGCCCCAGTTCATGCGTCGCGCGACCTCTCAGTTGCGTTGGAAAAATCTGGCTGCGGGCGCCATCATCTTCTCGCTGGGCCTGTTCAAAAAGGTGGTGATCGCAGACACGTTCGCGGTCTATGCGGATGCGGGCTATGCAGATCACATGCAACTCACCATTCTGGATGCATGGATCACGACGCTGGCCTACACGTTTCAGCTTTATTTCGATTTCAGCGGCTATAGCGACATGGCCATCGGCTGTGCGCGCATGTTCGGCATCCGTCTGCCGCTGAACTTCTTTTCACCCTATAAGGCTCTGTCGATACAGGATTTCTGGCGGCGCTGGCATATCACCCTATCGCGGTTCTTGCGCGATTACGTCTACATCCCCCTTGGTGGCAACCGACATGGCGAGATGCGGGTGAGCGCCAATCTGATGACCACATTCATCCTCGGCGGGCTGTGGCATGGCGCGGGCTGGACCTTCCTCATCTGGGGGGCCATTCACGGTGCAGGGCTTGTCATCGGGCGCATGTTCGCGATGACGGGGCTGCGCCTGCCGGTGGCCCTGAAATGGGCGCTGACCTTTCTTGTGGTCCATCTGGCATGGGTGTTTTTCCGCGCGGAGAACATCGCGCAGGCCATGGACATTTTGCAGACCATGTTCGGGTTAAACCCGGCGGCCATGTCTGGCCCCAAACATGTGGTGATCGAAGGGGCCAGCACGGCGGGCAAATATCTCGCGCTGGCGATGATCGTGGTCCTTGCCCTGCCCAACACCGAGCAGTTTTCGCGCAATATCGCCCCCCTGTGGAAAACGGTCTTTGCCGCCATCCTCTTTGGGGTCGCGTGCATCTTCATGCTGATCTCGCGCAGCGAGGTTTTCTTGTATTTCAACTTCTGAAAGAGTGCGCCGCATGTACCCACGCCGTCTGAGGATCTTTGCCGCGATCGCAGCCGCCATCCTGCTGAGCATACCTGCGGCCAATCTTGCGCTGCGTGGCTATCTCGGCGGTGCGCTCTGGCCCCGGGAGACGCGCGATCTGTGGTCGCTGGATCGGGTCGAGGGCAATCTGGCCTATTTGCTCATGTCGTGCTGCGAGACGTCGCTCGCCCCAGACCGGGTGCGCATCGGGCGGGAGGGCTATCTCTTTTTGGGGGATAAGTTCGAGGATGTGATGCACAAAACCTCGGGCGCGTGGCAGCCGCCTGAGGGTCTGATCGACGCCCGTGCAGCACAGTTGGCGCGGCTTCAGCGCCGGATTGAGAGCGCGGGCGCCACCCTCACGGTCGCAATCGCGCCCAACAAACATTCCGTATACCCTGAAATGCTGCCCGAGGATGTGACGCCCGCGCCCCAGACCACCACGGATGATGTCATCGCCCGCGCGGCTGAGGCCGGGCTCTCCATCCTCGATCTGCGCCCCGTTCTGCAACGGCTCAAACCCTCGGTGCAGGTCTATATGCAGACAGACACCCACTGGACCCGTGCCGCCGCCGCTGTAGCCTATGACAGCCATATGGAGGCCCTGCGCGACAGCTCTGGCGCGGCGGACACGCCCATACGCTACAGTCTTGAGCCGGTCCAGCGCCCTGCGGGAGACCTCGCGGGGCTGCTGAAGATGCAAGATCTCTACGCGGCGGATTTCGAGACTGACTATACCATACAGTTTGAGACACCGCTGAACTCCTGCATTGCCGAGATCAACGTGCTATCCGGCGTCGAGGGCGCATGCGTGCCCACTGCAAGCGGCGAGGTCTCCGCGGGGCGCTCGGTCCAGGTCACACGCACCGCTGGCGCGCCCAATGAGCAAACGCTTCTGATGCTTTGCGATTCCTTCTGCCACGCCGGCTCAAGCCTTTTCACGGCCAGCTTCACGACCGTCTATCACGCCCATTGGAAACATCTGGATGACACTGCATTGGAGCGACATCTCGCAGCCTTCGCGCCAGATATCGTCATTCTTCAGATGGTAGAGCGCGACGTGGCTATATTCTCTCTTGGCAGGGAGTGACGCTGGGGTCGCGAGCGCACGCCGTCAAGACGATAGAAACCGGGCCCGAGGGATATCCCCTCCGGCCCTTCTGCGTTTCAGGTCCAGTGTGCGACCGAGCGGCGCTCATAGCTTTCGCGGAACTGCCCCGTCGAGATCGGCATCAGCTCGCCCGTGCCCCAGTCGAGGATCACGGCGTATTTGCGCACGGCGTCCATCTCGTTGATCTTGCCGTCCTTATACATCTGCGCGACCTCTTCGGGGTCGGTGCGCGCCCAGGCCACTCGGTTGGCGCGGATATGGGCGCGGGCCGCCTCGGTGCCCGCCACGTCGATCTCATAGTCGAGCATATCGGCATCGTTCACCTTGATCACCAGGCCGTAATCCAGCTCGGCCCGGCCAACTGACACATACTCGTCGATGACGTCTTCGAGCACATGCGCAAGGCCGCCAACCAATTCAAAGACAAAACGACATCCATCAATCAGCTTTGGCAG
>CALFSV010000269.1 GCA_937916485.1 uncultured Paracoccaceae bacterium
GGTTTTCGCTCACTCTCATAGCTATCTAATGCAGCATCGGATAAGTGGCCTTGCAAAATTCCGTTCAACCGCCACCCCAGCGCCACTGCATCGCGCAAGCCTGCGCACATACCTTCTCCGGCGAAGGGCGGCATTAAATGAGCCGCATCTCCCGCAATCATTGACCGACCGAAGCGCCACTGCTCTGCCCAACGCGCTTGAAATCTGTAAACCGCACTACGTTCTAACTCTGCATTCTCGCGCGTCAGCCCCCAAGGCTTCAACAGCTCCCACGCCGCTTCAGGCTTTGCAATTTCATTTGGATCTTCGTCAGGCAACACCATGAACTCCCAACGACGACGCCCAGGGCCTCCCGGAACAAGCGTTGTGGGACGTTTGGGATCACAGAGTTGCCACTGTGCAGGCGACATTTTGTAGTCAGCATGCGGGATCATATCGAGTATCAACCAATCGAAGAAATACCCACGATCCATAATGGGGCTGCCAAGGGCCTCTCTGACAAAACTATTGGCCCCATCTGCACCAACCAAATATTGCGACCTCAGAGTGCATCGATTGCCGTCAGGACCGAAAATTTCTGGTGTTTGACGTAATTCCACTGCAACCCCGTTGTCACCATTCAGCAATTTGATGGCTTGCCAGCCTCGTAGGATGGTGATGCTTTCGCAGGCCTCGGCCATGGACATCAATCGCGCCTCAAACTCAGGCTGGTTGAACCAATAGGTCACATGCCAACCGCAGGGCGCAACGCTCTCCCAATCAACGATTTGGAGGTCTTGGAGATCAGCATTTTTCCAATAATAAAGTTCCTGGTGATTTTCAAAGGCAGGATCAGAGTCACAATCAATACCTAAGCTCGCCAGTATGCGCGCAACCTCAGCGTCCATTGTCACCGCACGAGGCCGGTCATAGATGCTTTGCCAACGGTCAACCAAAACCACTTCGTGGCCTTTTTGCCCAAGCAATATAGCGAGTAATAGGCCAACCGGTCCTGCGCCAATTATGGTTACCTGATTGTCGATGTAACGCATGTGTTGATACTCCAATCCAAAAGCCAGTTTGATGCCTCAAAAATTCAAACTTTACGCAAATTTCTTTTCAAAAACCCTACTGCGTCAATTTACTTGAGTGGCGAAATCTGTGCAGCGCCAGCAAGATGATCGCTGCCACAATTGCACTACAAAACACCACTGGTGCCTTGAAGAGTAAGAACACAGCGATACCAAGGCGCAGCGATATTTCAAAAAACCCAATTGGGGACATATCATGGCGGGCTAGGCAGCTTGATACCAGGTAAAGCGCAATTGCCAGTCTGAAGAGCAAGAGCGTTAAATTTTGTAAATCAATTGTGCTGCTATAGCCAGGTAAGAAAGATGTTTTGCCAATGCCTGCAATATCCGCACTGGCAAGCCGCGCCTCTTCAATCAGCAATATCTCAGGGTAAAACGCGAATACAAACGGGATGGTAAAGATGACAATACCCGATTTTACGGCTGCAACGGCCGTACCCATTGGACCGGCCTTGGTAATTGTTGAAGCGGCGAAAGCTGCAAGAGCCACTGGTGGGGTGATTGCACTCGCAACGGCAAAATAGAAGATGAACATATGAGCAGTAAAAGTGCCAAGACCCAACCCAGCCAAAACAGGACCCATGAGCAACGCAACATTGATATAAGCTGGGACTGCTGGCATGCCCATTCCGAGCAAGACTGCAATCATCATCGTTAGCACTAAAGCCGTAAACTGAATCATAAACGGTCCAGTGCTGCCCAAGGTCAGCTCATTCAGCCAAGCGAGCACATCAAGAGATAGAAACACTGGGAGCCCTGTAAAATTCAGGCAAAAGTCAATGATCGAGACGGTCAAAAACATAAGGTAAAGCGTCGAAATGAGGACGCCAGCTCCGGACAGACCATCAACGATCTTTTTAGGACGTGCACGCACCTCTGGATCAAGAAGCAGCAAAAAGATTAGGAGCATGACCGCAAACCAACCCGCGCTTCCGGCGTCGCCTGCAGCGTTTTGGAGTAATTGTAAAATCCATGGCAGGCTTTGCACATCACACCCATTTGCGGTGATGACCCGCTCAGCGCCCATGATGCCGCCCCAAAGACCGCAGCCAACTGAACCTTTGTCAGTGAGAAGCAAAAAAAGGATGAGCACAATTGGTGCTAACACCATGATCAAATTAAGCGCATCTTGGAACTCAAGGCGCATTTCTTCGGTGATCATTCCAATAGCTTGGATGTTTTGTTTTCGAGATTGGAAAACAACCGATAGGAACAAGCAAAAGAAGTAAGCCACGGCAGGAATGATCGCAGCCATGATGACACTTGCGTAGGGAACAGCGGTCAGTGCCGCTAAGACAAACGCTGCCACGCCCATTACTGGCGGCATAATAGAGCCACCCGAAGATGCAGCAGCCTCCACACCTCCAGCAAATGTTTTCGAAAAACCACGCTTCAGCATCATGGGAATAGTCAAAACACCTGTGGATAGAACGTTCACGATTGGCCCGCCAGAGATTGTTCCAAACATAGCGGACGAGACAACCGCTGCATGCGCCGGTCCGCCTCGTAAATTTCGTGTCAAACGAAAAGCAACTTTTATCAATGAGCGCCCGCCAGCGGAAGCACCAAACAAAGACCCCAGAACAAGATACGGGAAAATTGTGTTGAGAATAATATTCATAAACCGACCAAGCATTCCGGTCGAGTTGTTGACCAAGATGTCATGGATACGAGGTCGGCCATCGCTCAATAATCGAGGCTCACCTGCAAGTTTGGTCACGAGGTATTTATTGAAATCCTCTGCGCCATAAAAATACCAGACAAGAACCGTTACAATTGTATACGCAGCAATGAGAAGCGCAACGATGACAAGTGGCAGACCCCAAACCTTTATATTATAGGCTAGAAAAACTGCGATCGCGATCCCAACGATCAAAACCAACCATCCACCGGTTGTATTAACACATTGAGGATCTTCAAAGGTTGTTGAGGGCTCCATGCCAAGCAATTCAGCCATCTCGTTTTCTGATTGGATGATTTCGGAAATCAACCGAGAACGATCTCCGGTGAATTGGTCGATAAGACAGATAGCCTCAATTTCAATGTAAAATGTTATGGAGATTACGACTGCCATCAGTGCTAGCGCGATGTCCATGAACAATCCAAACCGGCGTTTGAGTGGGGACCGATCCCTCCAGGAGCGCCACAAAGAATGCTTGAGAGCGACAATGATCATCATCAATGAGAAGAAAAATGGATAAAACCATTCGAACGGAAATCTGCGAAATGTCGCCCCTTCACGCCCGGTAATCTGTGCTACAAGATCATCGTAACCCGGAATGCCGGGCGTCGCATTAATCAATCCCAAAAGAACCATTACAATGGAAAGGAAATACAAACATTTGATGCCTAGGCTTTTGGAAAGTTCTTCAGTCTGTATCGGCCCACTCATGCAATAGCCTCTCACTGTATATTTTTAGATAGAGAGCGAGCACCCCAACTAAAGCGGGGTGCCCGTACCAAGTTTTATTTTGCGCAAGTTGGAATCGTGTAACCCGCAGCTTCCCAAGCGGCCACAGCGCCAGGATGATATTTAATTGGGTTCAGACCACACATATCAGTTAGAGCAATATCGGTTTCACCATGCCATGAATTGGGCATGAACGGAGCCTTTGCTTTGAAGGTGTTCAAATTGCTCAAAAAGGCTTCCGTCAACCCTTTAGCTGTCTCAAAATCCATTGAGACGTTGACTATCTCACCGCCGACTGTTCCGGGACAACGGTATAGCTCGTCCTCCGAAACAACGGTAACACCTTTTGCGTAGCCCATTTCGGATATCGGGAGTGTCACAGCAACAGTGCCCGGTTTTTTTGTTACTTTTTGGAACGTCTCACTCTCGAATTTTGTCTTCGGCATAGACCATATGGTCATATCGCCAGACGAGAGCGATGGAATGATCCTGCTATCAGGAAAACTCATCGGGAGAACGAAGGCATCCGCTGAGCCGTCCTTTATTGTTGCGACTGCTTGACCCCAGTTCACTTGAATAGCGTTATAATCGGATTCTTCTTCCAGGCCGGTGGCAAGACGCACGAGCAAACGGGCATTGGTCAGTGCTGCGCCGCGCGGTGGACCATTGAACAGAGTTGAGCCCTTGATACTATCATACCCCGAAAAATTCGAACTATCAAAGGCATATAGACCTTGGCATGCTATGCGATACGTGTATAGCACGGCCACTTTGCTCCCAAGTTCAGCCCCTTTTTCCTTGCCCAGTTTTGCATAGGGCCCGGCTGCTCTAGACATCAGAAATGGCAGAACAAATGGCGCGGCTGCAATATCCGTTTTCCCCTCAGCGACGTTCTGCACTGAATTGGTTAAAGTTTGTCCAGCGCTCACCTGAATATTTGCAACATTGCTCGCTGCGGCGACCTCCGAAAGTGCGATGACAGAAATGCCTGGCGTGCTACCAGGCGAGGCCGTCTCAGCTGTAAGGTTGGCCTGTGCGTGCGCAATAGGCGAAGATAATAGCGCTGCGACTGCAATGGCTGCAGTTTGACGTTTTTTAAACATAGTTCGCTCCCAACTGCCCGCTAGATGTGTTTCCATTATGTTTTGGGCGAATAGCATAACGGTTTGCTCTGTTTTGTGGGAAAGCCTCAACAAGACAGATGACCTAAAACAATCACTTTTATGCAATTCTGTCCAATAAAAACGATTTTTGTTTGAAATGTAGTTTACAGTTGCTACAAAAAGCTGCGGAAGCAAAAGTTAACACTTACTTCGATCGTTGATAATCAACTGCTGAAGCGACATAATAATTGTTTAATAACAGTAAATAAAAGGTAACCAATGATACAAGCTGACGCGAAAGATGCGCTATTTGATATGGCCCGCACGCACAGATTTTTTACGGACCAACCGGTTGGGGAAGACCTGTTGCTCAGGCTTTATGATCTCGTAAAATTTGCGCCCACCGAGTCGAATTTCTGCCCAATGCGCTTGACCTTTGTAACATCCAAAGATGGATTTGATAGAGTTATCGAAGCCGCCACCCCCGGAAACAAAGACAAAATTCGGTCGGCGCCCGTTGTGGTCATTGTCGCTCATGACTTGGAATTTAATCAGCATATTCCACAATTGGCGCCCCATATGGACGCCGAGGCCTTCGCAAAGAACCCAGCGAATGTCTTAGCGACAAAGGCGGTTCACAATACATGGATGCAGGCCGGGTATCTAATTATGGCCGCCCGCGCTCTGGGGCTGGACTGCGGACCGATGATTGGCTTCGATTCTGAAAAGATAAACACATCATTTTATGAAAATTCTACTTGGCGAGCGAGTATGTTGATCAATCTCGGATATGGTGTCGGCGGTGATCAAATCCGCGCTCGAGGTCATCGGCTTAGCTTTGATGAGGCATGCGAAATAAGATAGGACCCGTCTCCTAATTTTGGATCGATAGAAAATATGGGTTCAACCAGAAAAGTATAAAACGACTTGCTGTTTTCATATGCCAACTCGAAAGGTGAGAAATGAATGTTCTTTGGATAATGGTTGACCAACTGCGTTGGGATTACCTGAGCTGCTACGGAGCAAAACATATCAGCACCCCAAATATTGATCATTTGGCGAAGAAAGGGATGCAATTCAATCGTACTTATGTCCAGTCCCCTATTTGCGGGCCAAGTCGGATGAGCTTATACACTGGTCGTTACGTAAGCAGTCACGGTGCCACGTGGAATGGCTTTCCATTGCCGGTCGGCCAGCCGACGTTGGGCGACCACCTACGCGACATTGGGGTGGGCTGTCATTTGGTTGGGAAAACACATGCAACGGCAGACAAAGCTGGCTTAACTCGCCTTGGTATCGATCCAAATAGCCAAGCAGGGAGGCGTGTTAGTCAAGCCGGCTTCGACGTTTTCATACGAGATGATGGAACAAATCACTCAGACTATCCAGACCGCCATGCCGAGGACTATGATGCCTATTTGCGAATCCACGGTATGGACGGTCAAAACCCTTGGGAAGAATGGGCAAACACGGGCGTTCGCCCCGACGGAACCCTATGCTCTGGATGGGTTTTAGAAAACTCTAAGTATCCCGCGCGCGTTCCAAAAGAACATTCAGAAACCGCATGGCTTACAACACGATGTATCGATTTTATAGAACAGCAAAATGACGATCAATGGCTGTGCCATTTGAGCTATATAAAACCCCATTGGCCGTATCTAGTACCAGCGCCTTATAATGAAATGTATTCTGCATCGGATCTTCCCGAGGTCAATCGAACAGAAGCAGAAAAAAATCCAGACCATCCATTTCTCAACGCATGGGCCAACATGCGCGTAAACCAAACATTTGCGCGTGAGGAGGTACGTGACACCGTAGGTCCCGCATACATGGGGCTTATAAAGGAGTTAGACGATCAAATTGGGCGATTATTGGAATATCTCGAAAAAAGCGCGCAAATGAAGAATACAATGATTGTTTTTACATCTGATCATGGAGAAAATTTAGGCGATCATTGGCTTGGTGAAAAAGATTTATTTTTTGACTGTAACGCGCGTGTTCCCTTAATTATTTATGACCCGAGGCAAGAGGCCGATAAAACCCGCGGAACGTCAACAGATCATTTAGTTGAAGCAATTGATTTAGTCCCAACGTTCATTGAAGCTCTGGGCGGTACGCCTCCACTCCATATTTTGGAGGGTCGATCGTTACAGCCACTCTTACACTATCAGGATCCGATATGGAGGGAGTATTGCGTAAGTGAATACGATTACGCAACGCGGGACGCATGCAGCGCCTTACAAATTGACGAACGCGATGCGAGACTGGTCATGATCTTTGATGGCCGCTGGAAATATGTTCACATTGAGACAATGCACCCACTTTTATACGATTTAAAGACAGATCCTGGCGAACTGATGAACCTAGGCAATGACTCCAAACATGCCAGCCAGATTGCACGGCTGAGTACTCTTCATTTTGAATGGGCACGCCGGCACCATTCTAGGATTACTTTAGGCTCGGCTACAATTAACGCCATGGCCGCCAACAAAGAACCACCTGGAATTTTAATCGGCTATTGGGACCAAAAGGAGCTCGAAGCCGACGGCAAAAAAATTCCATCGCATCTGCGTAATGGTTAACAACATGTAAAGACCTTTAAAAATTTGTGGGAATTGGGCGTGACAGATGGCTTCAAAAAACGACAAACGCGGAAATAAACCAAACTTTCTGTTCATAATAACGGATCAACATCGTGCCGATCATCTGGGGTGTTATGGGAATAGCGTTGTAAAAACACCAAACATAGATTCAATTGCGGCAAGAGGGACGCGCTGGAACAAGTTCTATGTGGCCAATCCAATTTGCATGCCCAATCGCGCCTCGATCATGACAGGACGTATGTGCTCGGTGCATGGTGCGCGGCACAACGGTATTCCTCTTTCAAAGGATCATACCACCTTTGTCGAACTTTTGCGCGATGCCGGTTATGCGACCGGCCTCATTGGAAAATCGCATTTACAAAGCTTTACAGGGCTACCCGCAACCAATAAATTTAAACAGAAAAAGGGATTAAGCAGCCCATCGCGCGAACTGCGCGATGCTTATAAGAATAACCGACATTCCCCAGACTATGACCTTGAGGACAGTACGCGCTGGCACACGCCATTGGCGGATCGTGTGGATGGCGACTTTTATGGCTTCCAACACGTCGAAATAGCAGCCGGTCATGCGGACCAAGCCTCAGGTGACTATCTCTTATGGGCGCGGAAACAGCGCGAAGATTTTGATAGCCTAACTGGCTATGAAAATGCGCTTCCCGACGAAAGCATTGATGCCCCACAGGCCTGGCGAACCGCCGTTCCAGAAGAGCTTTACTCAACAAACTGGATTGCTGACCGATCGGTTCACTGGATCGATCAGCGAACAAATGATGAAACACCTTTTTTTCTGCAGATATCTTTCCCAGATCCCCACCATCCCTTTACTCCACCGGGGAAATATTGGGATATGTATGACCCACTAGATGTCGCCTTGCCTAAATCTTTTGGGAAAGGGGATCTGCCCCCCATCAAAGCCATGCGAGAAGCGATGGAAAAAGGCACGGACCCGAGGGATAATCAAAGTCCCTTTACCGTAACCGGAGACGAAGCCCGCGCCATAATTGCGCTGACGTATGGCATGATCACGATGATTGATGACGCAATCGGTAGGATCCTGAAGCAATTGGAAGCTTCCGGGCTGGCAGACGATACTATTGTAATTTTCACCACAGATCATGGCGATTACATGGGCGATCACAGCCTCATGCTTAAGTTACTGTTGCATTACCAGGGCATTATTAGAACGCCCTTCATTTGGTACGATCCCAAGCGACCGACAGACGGGCGAGCCATAGATGACTTGGCCTCTTCCATAGACATTTCTGCCACGATCCTCGGACGGGCTGGCATTCAGCCCTTTAATGGGCTGCAAGGGCGCGATCTTTTTGCGTCTGATCCAGTAAATGCAATAATTGTTGAAGAAGACAGTCAACGGCCGATGACTGGCTTTGATAAGCCACAAAGGGTTCGAACCGTGGTGACTGATCGATATCGCATGTCGATCAGACAGGGCGAAAACTGGGGAGAACTCTACGATCTGAAATCGGACCCAACCGAAGTGAATAATCTGTTTGAAGACGCCAGTGCTGTACCAATCAGAGCTACTTTGACTGAAACAATGTTGCGCCGGATGATCGAATTGCAAGATCGGGCGCCGTTACCCGCCTATCGAGCCTAAGCCCTGCCGGGGTAGATCACTATTG
>CALFSV010000270.1 GCA_937916485.1 uncultured Paracoccaceae bacterium
CCACACCCATCACGCCGCCGTTGGACTGCACGATCAGCAATTCCCCATCAAAGCCTTTGGCATCAAGACCCTGCTCCAGCCGGTCGAGGTAGGACGAAACCACAGGCTGCAGATAGGCGTTCAGCGTGGCGGTCGACAGCCGCTCGAACTCGCGGATCTCGGGCAAGATCTCGGTGGCGGCCGTCACATAGGTCGTGGGCCAAACGCTGCGCACGGCCTCGACCGCGATGCGTTCATTCTCGGGGTTGGCGTAGCCATTGATGAAAAAGACGCAGACCGCCTCGCATCCCGCCTCGGCCAGCGCGCGGGCTTGGCGCTTTACCACTTCGGGATCGACAGCCTCAAGGATCGTGCCATCGGCAAGTACACGCTCGGCGACCTCGACACGGTCGGGGCGGGCCACGACCGGCACAAAGGCCCCGCGCAGCCCCCAAGTGGTGGGACGATCACGGCGGCGCATCTCCAAGACGTCCCGAAAACCCTCGGTCGTGATGATGCCCGTGCGCGTGCCTTTTCGTTCCAACAGCGCGTTTGTGCCAACGGTCGTGCCATGTACAACTGTGCGAATATCGGCGAAATCGGTAACTTTGCGGCCGATACCTTCGATAAAGCCTTTCGACTGATCACCGCGGGTTGACGGAACCTTGGTCGTTTCGACCTGCCCGGTTGCTTCGTTGAAAACAAAGACATCAGTAAAGGTGCCGCCGACATCGACGCCGATCACGATTGTGCCGCTCATGCTGCGCGCTCCTTGCGAAGGGCTGCTGTCGCGCCCGCATCCAACGTTCCATCCACAGCGATCACAACGCCGTAGCTGTCGCTCGCAACTTCGGCACTGACATAGCCCAGCGTGACATCGGCCAGCACCGCTTCGGGTGGGCGATCAAGCGCATTTCCATAGCCGCCACCGCCCGGTGTTTCCAACCGCAGCTTCTGGCCACGCGTGATATGAATCCCGACCATTTTCGAGACCATCGGCGGGGTATGCTCGCCATCAGCCTGTTCATACACAAAGCGGTTGGTGGCCGCATCGCCGCCGCCCACTATCCCGCGCGGCGCAACCTTGCCGCGTTCACCGAACAAGAAGACATCGGCGTTCGCTTCCAACAGCGCGATCTCGTAGATCGCGCCAAGGCCCCCACGATACCGCCCGGCACCGCCCGAATCCTCGCGCAGGGCCCATTTTGTGAAGCGGACGGGATAGGCCGCCTCCAAGATCTCTAGAGGTGGAATGGTCGCGGTCGAGATCGGCGCATTGCCATGGTTCAAGCCATCGCCTGTCCCATGCGCGCCATGCCCACCCCCAAAGAAAGAGAACATCACCCAACGCGCACCATTGGCACGGTGGCCCGCCAACGACAGCGCATTGATCGTGCCATAGGCACAGGCCATCGCGTCCTCGGGGGCGACCTGGGTGATCGTTTGGAACATGACATCGATCAGGCGCAAGATGGTCTCGGTATAGCCGCCAACAGGTTTGGGCGCCTTGACCGACAGAAGCGAGCCTTCATCAATGCGGAATGTCACGGGTTCAAGCACCCCCGCGTTTGCGGGCACATCGCCGAAGATATGCTTCAAGGCGACGTAACAGGCCGCAATCGTCGTGGCGCGCGAGATATTCACCGGCCCCTGACACGCAGGCGATGAGCGCGTAAAATCAAGGATCATCTTGTCGCCATCGATGGTCATATCGAGGGCGATCTTGAGCGGAACATCGTCAATCCCGTCGTTGTCGAGCCAATCTTCGGCCGAATAGGTGCCTGATGGCAAGCCAGCGATCTTGGTGCGCATCATTGTCGCTGCGCGAGCCTTGAGCGCTGCCAAAGCATAGCGGGCCGTCTGCACACCATATTCATCTAACAGGGCATTCAGGCGCTTTTCGCCCAGATCCATTGCATTGATCTGCCCGTTGAGGTCACCATAGAGCGACATCGGCTGACGCGAATTGGACGACAAGATATCGACCACATCTTGTCGAAACTGGCCCCGATCATAGAGCTTAACCGGCGGGATCAATATCCCTTCCTGAAAGCACTCGGTCGCAGCTGGGTTATAGTTGCCCGGGACGTTTCCACCGACGTCATGCCAGTGACCGACGGATGCGAGATAGCAAAACACCTCGCCATCGCGGAACACGGGTTTGACGAGACGAAAATCCGACAAATGCGTGCCGCCATCGTAGGGATCGTTGAAGATCCACACATCGCCTTCGTTGACACCGCCCTGCGCCGCCGCCTTCTTGATGACAGCCTTGACCGCAAAGGCCATCACCCCCACGAAAATCGGCAGCCCGGATTTGCCTTGTACCAGCGTATCGCCGTTTTCGGCGTCATACAGGCCATGGCTTGCATCATGCGCCTCAGCGATGATCGGGTTGAATGCCGAACGGAACAATGTCGCATCCATTTCATCGGCGATCTGCTCGAAACGGCCCTTGAGAATGGCAAGTGTGACGGGATCAATTTCCATAGGAATTCCCTTTTTTGAGCATGTCGCCGGTCCCGATGACATCGTTTAGGCCAGAGAAATCGAACATGCGGTCTTTGAAACCTTCGTTGGATCCGGTGGAGATGAGGCCGCGGTAATAGTCACCCGCCGTTTTCGCTAAGGCGCGCACGACGCCACCGGGGAAAATAACCAATGAAAACCCAAGGCTTTGAAGATCGGCTGTGCCATGGATGGGGGTTTTGCCGCCCTCGACCATATTTGCCATCAAGGGAATACGCCCGGCAAAGCGCGCGGCGATCGCCTCGAGTTGTGCGCGGGTCTGGGGCGCTTCGATGAAGAGGATATCGGCACCTGCCTCGATGTAGAGCGCTGCACGATCGCAGGCCGCCTCGAACCCTTCGACGGCAATCGCATCGGTGCGCGCGATCACCAGTGTCGCCTCGCTGGTGCGCGCATCGACGGCGGCACGAATTTTCCCAGCCATTTCCGTGTCCGAGATCAGCGTCTTGCCATCCAGATGGCCACAGCGTTTGGGCATGGTCTGATCTTCAAGCTGCAGCGCATTTGCGCCTGCACGCTCGAACACCCGCATGGTGCGCTGCACGTTCAGGGCATTGCCGAAACCATTGTCGGCATCCACGATCAACGGCATCGAAACGCGGTCACGGATCAATGCGATTGTGTCGGCCACCTCGGCCATCGACACGAGGCCAATATCGGGACGCCCGAAGCGGGTATAGGCTATGCCCGCACCCGAGAGATAGGCCGCCTTGGCCCCGGCTTGTTCCGCGATCAGCGCCGTCAACGCATCGCAAACGCCCGGCGCCAGCAAGATATCCGGCCCGCTCAACAGGGCTTTGAGTGTCATTGACTTGGTCCTTTGTCATCGGCGGCAAAGCGTTTTTTTAAATAAGGCACAAGGCCGCCTGCCTGAATGATTGCACGTAGGTTCTCAGGCATCGGATCAAGTGGCAGTGCGATCCCCTTGGCCGTCAGTTGCAAAACCCCACCATCGGCATCCAGCGTCGCAAGATCGCCATCTACCACGCCGTCGATGCTGGGGGCGATCAATACGGGCAGGCCCAGATTGACGGCGTTGCGATAGAAGATTCCAGCGAAGGATAGCGCGACCACACCAGCAACCTGCAGGTGGCGCAGCGCTTCGGCGGCCTGTTCGCGCGACGAGCCCGCGCCGAAGTTACGCCCGGCGACCACGATATCGCCCGGCTGCACGCTGGGTGCGAAATCAGGGCGCGCTGCTTCCAGGCAATGGGCGGCAATCGCCTCGATTCCGCCGCGCATATATTGGCCGGGCGCAAGCTGATCGGTATCGATATCGTCACCCAAAAGGAAAATCCGCCCGATCATGCCAGCATCTCCCTTGGGTCGATGATGTGACCCGCGACTGCGGCGGCGGCCACGGTTAAGGGCGAACCAAGCCAGACCTGCGAGGACGCCTCGCCCATCCTGCCTTTGAAGTTGCGCGCCGTCGAAGAGATACAGGTCACATCGGCACCGAGCCGATATGTTCCATAGCCCGCGCAGATGCCACAGGCATTGGGCAAGATCTTTGCGCCAACCGCCTCGAAGATGGACATGATCCCATCGGCCTCGGCCCGGTCTTGATCGCGCTTGGAGGAGGGAGCCACCAAAAGATCCACCCCTGCCGCCAGTTTGCGTCCCTTGAGGATGCGCGCAGCAGCCTGAAGGTCTTCGTATTTGGCCCCGGTGCATGCGCCGACATAGGCCACGTTGATCGCGGTCTTGCCTGCCGCATCAGCGGGCATCGCGTTGGCCGGCGAATGCGGGGCGGCGACCTGTGGGGCAAGCGTCGTGGCATCAAAGATGTGATGTTCGAGCACCGAGGCCCCTTCATCGCTATGCAGATCGGAAAGATCAGGAACACTGCCACCAACACTATGCAAAAAGGCCGCTGTGACATCATCCGGGGCAACAAGCCCGGTCTGGCCGCCGAGTTCGGCAGCCATATTGGACAGTGTCATGCGTTCTTGCATCGAAAGCGCGCGGATCGCCTCGCCGGTGTATTCCACGGCCTGATACTTGCCGCCATCCATGCCCAGACGCCCACATAAGGCCAGCATGATGTCTTTTGCCATCAACCCGTCACCCAGACGGCCGGTCCATTCGATCAAGATCGTCTCGGGCACCTTCACCCAGATCTCGCCCGTCGCAAGCACACCTGCCATTTCGGTGGCACCGATCCCGAACATAAAGGCGCCCATCGCACCGCCCGTGGGCGAATGGCTGTCACCGCCTACCGCGAACATGCCAGGTCGTAGCTGGCCGCTTTCGGGCAGAACCACGTGGCAGATGCCAAGCCCGTCGTGAAAACGCACACCTGTCCGGCGCGCCCAATCCCGCGTCATGGCAAGGATCGCGGCCCCCTCCTCCGTATCGCCCGGAACGAAATGGTCGGCGACAAGCACAATTTTATCTTTGTCCCAAAGCCCAACGCCCAAATCCTGCAAGATCGGCGCGACACGCCGCGGCCCACCCGAATCGTGAATCATCGCCAGATCCACTCGCGCGGTGACGACATCGCCGGGTGTCACGTGATCGCGGCCTGCAGCGCGCGCGATAATCTTTTGTGCCAAGGTTTGACGCATCAACTTGTCCCCTCCTCCGCCGCCCAGAGCGGACCGTCAGAGCCCGCCTTGCGCGTCATGGACATCTCAATGTGGTAAAGGTCGGGGCGGTAAAGCGCCCGAATATATTGCACCGCTCGATCATCGGCGCTGCGCGCGATGCGGCGCACCTCCAATAAGGGTGCGCCTGCGCTCACCTCGAGTGCCTGCGCGGTATCGGGCGCGGCCAGCGTCGCCGATACTGTTTGACGCGCCGATGCGACAGGATGGCCCGCTTGCTCCAAGAGCGTCAGCATCGAAGTCGATGCCAGTGCGGCGGCGTCGAATTCGCGGCCCACATCGGCGGGCAGGAAGCAGACGAGATAAGACATCGGCACACCATCGAGCGTGCGCACACGGACCGAACGCTGCACTTCTGCCCCGTCATCCAACTCCAATGCGCTAGCGATATCGGGACCGGCATTTAGGTATTCAAACGACAAAAGCCGCACTTCGGTCGTGGCCTGCATCATGCTGATATTCTCAAGCCAGCCATCGATCGAGGTGCGCACGGCACTGGCGCCGGCACGCTCCAACACCCTCGTGCCGCGCCCGCGTTCGCGCTTGACCAACCCGGCCTCGGCCAGTTCGTCTAGTGCCCGCTTCGCTGTAATGCGCGACACGCCATAATCGCGCGATAAATCGAACTCCCCCGGCAAAACGGTCCCTGGCCCAAACTCACCGCTGTCGATCCGGTTTTGCAACTGCACCAGCAATTGCTGGTAGAGAGGCACCGGCGACGCCGGGTCCAGCCGTGTCGGAGCGCATGGCTCGGCGACAGAGTTGGCCGCAACGTTCACGGCTGAGATGCAAGGTTGGTCACGCTCATACACCTAATGATATAACATTAAGTCATTAGGGCAAGGCCGATTATGCGTGATCGCTTTTCTCTGCCGCGTCCAGCATCTCGTGGACCACCGCCCGGCGCGAGGTCAGTGCCGTGGGATATGCCACACGGCTATGGGTCAGCCCCAAGCCCAACACGGTTTCCGCCAGCTTATAGGTCAGGGGACCGGGGTTCACGACGGGCACAGGCAGCCGTGCGGCCAGATAGGCATGTGCCTGATGCATTGTGGTTGAACCCAGAAGGATCACATCGGCCCCATCCTCTTCGATACAGCGTCGCGCAACCGCTTCGAGGGCGGGGAAGATGTCGCTTTCCTTGCCTGCCATCAAGGCTTGGTTGTCCGGTGTGGCATCGATCCATCGAATGGAGGCACAGTGGTGTTGCACGCCAAGTTCAGTCAGTGTCTTGCGATACAGATGTTGCCAATGTGGCCACATCGCGATGATCGAGAATTTATGGCCCAGCATCATCGCCATCAAAACCGACGCACGACCGGGGCCGATCACCGGGATGGATAATTCAGAACGCAACCCTGCCATGCCACTATCCGACATCGTGTCAATGCAAACGGCATCAAAGCCGCGCGCCTCAGCCTCAAGGCCCGCTTCCAAAGCGCCCAGTTCAGCCAAGACCATATCGGAGGCACTGACATAATTGCGCGGCGCAACGCGCACGGATTCGAAAACAAACTCGATGTTGGGACCAAGCTCCACCGCGTTGAGCTGTGCGCGCCGTTGGTCGCGGTTCTCTTCACTCATCGGGAAAGGAACGATTACAAGAACGCGTTTCATCTCAGGCTCCTATCTGCTTGCAGCTTCGCTCATGGCGGGCCTAAGCTGAGAGGCAATCAGGAAAACGCGTGAGGGGCAAGGCATGGACAGTCTCGGTAAAGTGGCGGATTTCGCCGCCAATACGGTGACGGCCACGATAGCGGGTGATGTGTTGAGCCGCACGGCGCTGATCCTTGCCGATTGTATCGGAGCAATAGTCGGCGGTGCCGCCGAACCGGATGTCGCTGCCTTGCGCCGTCGGCCGGTCGGCACCGGGCCCGCTTTGCTTATTGGCACCGATCAAACCCGCCCTGCAGGCATGGCAGCGCTTTTGAACGGCACGGCAGGCACCACCTTGGAAATGGATGAGGGCAACCAGTTCTGCAAAGGTCATCCCGGCATGCACACCGTACCCGCAGCACTTGCCGTATCGGCGGGACGCGATGTGTCGGGTGCGGATTTTCTGGCAGCAGTCGCGACAGGCTATGATGTCGGCGCACGGGTCGGCATCGCCACCCGACTGCGCCCATCCATGCACCCGCATGGGACATGGGGGGCCATTTGTGCCGCGACCGCTGTAGCCCGACTGCAAGGAGCGGATGCCGCGCAGATGCGCCATGCCATTAGCCTGTCGGCGAGCCTTGGTTTATCCACATCGCGGCGCACGATGCTGGAGGGCGGCACGGTACGCAACGTGTTCGCCGGCGTCTCTGGCCAAATGGGTGTGCTTGCAGGCGATATGATCGCAGCGGGTTATACGGGCGACCATGACGGCGTGGCGCAGGTGTTCGGGCATGTCGTGTCGGACAGCTTTGACTCCGAGGCATTTTCCGCCGATCTCGGCTCCCGCTGGGAGGTCAGCCGAAATTATTTCAAGATGCATTCATGTTGCCGCTACAACCATGCGGCCCTTGATGCCTTGGCTATGCTGCGAGCGGCGCATCGCTTCGATACTGATGAGATCGCGGGTATTGTCGTCGAAACCTATGCGCTGGCCGTGGAACTAAACGACCCCGCGCCCAAGAATGTCTTGGCAGGCAAATTCTCTGTCCCCTTCGCCATCGCAACCGCCTTGGTCAATGGCACGACGCAGGTACAAAGCTTTACCATGCCCAATGTCGAAAACCCGGAGATCCTTGCGCTGGCCCAAAAGGTCAGTGTCATCGAAGACCGGGCGATGACCGCGATGCTACCACATAAGCGGCCCGCACGGGTCAGCGTGACACTGTCCGATGGTCGTTGCCTGCAAGCGGCGACCGAGACCAACCGTGGTGATTGGTCCGATCCTTATCCGGCGACGGAAATCCGCGAAAAATACCTCTCCTTAACGACACGGCTGTGGCGCGAAGAGGCCGCGATCCGCATTTGGGACCATGTGATGGCGCTGGCGGATGCGCCCAGCCTCGACCCGCTGTTTTCGGAAATGGCGCAAGCGCCGCGCGAACCATCGAAGGATACTCAAAAAGATGCGTGAAATCGTCATCGGGGCCGCACAGATGGGCCCCATCCAACGCGCCGACACCCGCGAAGCCGTGGTGGCACGTATGCTCGCGCTGCTTGATCAGGCAAAGGATGCAGGCTGTCAGCTCGTCATCTTTCCCGAGTTGTGCCTGACCACCTTTTTCCCGCGATGGTATATTGCCGACCAGGCTGAGGTGGATAGTTGGTTCGAGACCGAGATGCCCAATGCCGCAACCCAGCCACTCTTCGACCGGGCGCGCGCGCACAGCATCGCGATATCCATCGGCTATGGCGAGTTGACGCCAGATGGGCGTCATTTCAACACCCAGATCCTGACCGACAGACAGGCAAATATCATCGGCAAATACCGCAAGATCCATTTGCCTGGGCATGATGAATACGACCCTGAACGCAGCTTTCAGCACCTTGAAAAGCGTTACTTCGCACCCGGAGATTTGGGCTTTCCTGTGTTTCGCAACATGGATGCTTGGATGGGCATGCTCATCTGCAACGACCGTCGCTGGCCCGAGGCCTATCGCGAGATGGGGCTGCAAGGGGTCGAGTTGATCGTCCTGGGCTACAACACACCCTCGGGCAATTCGCAAAACGCCGATGAGACACCCGAGATGCGCGACTTCCACTCCGATCTGTCGGTGCAGGCGGGGGCCTACCAAAACTCGGCCTTCGTGGTCGCCGTGGCCAAGGCCGGGAACGAAGACGGCCACCCCCTGAATGGCGGCAGCGTAATCGTATCGCCCGATGGCGTGATCTTGCAAAAAGCCAAGACGCTGGGTGACGAGCTTTTGGTTCAGGCATGCGATATGGATGCCACCGCTTTCGGCAAAGCGTCGGTGTTCGATTTCAAACGCCACCGCAGGATCGAACACTATGGCCGGATCGCCACGCAAACCGGGGTGATCTATCCCGACGGCAAGGAGGGCTAAGGCATGACACATGATCTGGCCATCCGTGGCGGCACTCTTGCGACCGCGACCGAAACTTTTCGTGCCGATATCGGCATCCGCGACGGGCGCATCGTCACCATCGCCGAGGCGATCACGGACGCGCAGGATGTGATCGACGCCACCGGCAAGATCGTCATGCCCGGCGGGATCGAGGCGCATTGCCATATCGCGCAAGAAAGCGGAATGGGCGTGATGACGGCGGATGACTATGAAAGCGGTTCGATCTCGGCGGCTTTCGGTGGCAATTCCTGCATCGTGCCATTTGCTGCGCAGAAGAAGGGGCAAAGCCTTGCGGATACGCTGGCGACCTATGATGGGCGCGCTGCGCCAAAATCGGTGCTGGATTGGTCCTATCACCTAATCTTGACAGATCCGACCGCCGCTGCATTGGCGGAACTGCCCGATGTTTTCGCCCGTGGCGTGACCTCGTTCAAGGTGTTCATGACCTATGCGACACGGGTCTCGGACACGCAGTTTCTCGATATCTTGTCAGTGGCAGGCCAACACGGGGCCTTGACCATGGTGCACGCCGAAAATCATGACATGCTGGAATGGATGGCAAGCCGGATGGTTGCAGGCGGCAATATAGCGCCGCGTTACCACGCCCCGTCGCGCCCCGGCTTGGCCGAGGAAGAGGCGATCAACCGTGCTATAGCGCTGGCACGGCTGGCGCAGGCACCGATTTTCATCGTCCATGTATCAACGCCCGGCGGGGCCGAGTTGGTGGCCCGCGCCCGTGCGGCAGGTGGTCAAGTCTGGGCAGAAACCTGTCCGCAATACCTGTTCTTGACCCGCGATGATCTGGATAAGCCGGGGATGGAGGGGGCCAAGTTCATCTGCTCACCACCGCTACGCGACACCGCCACGCAAGCGGCGCTCTGGCAGCATGTTCAGGCAGGGACGCTGTCGCTGGTCTCGTCCGATCATGCGCCATATCGCTACGATGACACAGGTAAATTTCAAGCGGGTCGGGATGTAACCTTCCGCCAAATCGCCAATGGCATGCCGGGAATCGAGATGCGCCTGCCGCTGATGTTCTCCGAAGGGGTAATGAAAGGACGGATTAGCATCAATCAATTCGTGGCGCTGTCTTCGACCAATGCGGCGCGCATTTATGGCATGTTGCCCCGCAAAGGCACATTGGCCATCGGGGCAGATGCCGATATCGCGATTTGGGATCCAACACAGACGCGTGTCGCGGGCGCGATGCATGACGCGATGGACTATAACCCCTTTGCCGGCATGACGGTGACCGGATGGCCCGTGACGGTGCTGGGGCGCGGCCAGCGGATCGTCGACAATGGCGCGCTGTGTGTCAAACCTGGTACGGGGCGCTTCGTCAAGCGTGCGCCGATCGATTTGACCGGGCGGGCAGGTCAGCCCGTGGCCGAACTCGATCCGGCCAACAACTTCGGAGCGACTTTGTCATGAGCGGTCCCATTTTGGTCATCAATCCAAACGCTAACCCGGCGGTCACGGCAGGGCTTGATGCCGCGATGGCCCCGTTTCGACTATCGGGCGGCCCCGAGATTGCATGCGTGACGGTGCCCGATGGCCCGTTTGGCATCGAAAGCCAAGCCGATAGCGACGCGGCTGTCGCGCCGATGCTGGCTATGATCCGCGCACGCCCCGATGCGGCGGCGATCATCATCGCCTGCTATTCGGATCCGGGCATTGATGCCGCGCGCGAGGTCGCGAATGTCCCTGTCTTCGGGATGCAAGAAAGCGGTTTTCTGACCGCCATGTCGCGGGGTGACCGTATCGGCGTGGTCGCCATCTCCGAGGGTTCAATCCTGCGGCACCGCAAATACCTGCGCCGCATGGGGGTATTGGAGCGCATGGTCGCAGAACGCCCCTTGAACATGTCGGTAGCCGAAACCGCCTCGGGGGACGGAACATTCGCTCGGCTGCGCGTGGTTTCGGAAACACTCGTCCATACGGATCATGCCGATGTCATCGTTCTGGGCTGTGCCGGCCTTTCGGCGCATCGGGCCAGCTTGGAAAAAGCCATCGGCAGGCCGGTTGTCGATCCGACACAGGCGGCCGTTGCCATGGCCTTGGGCGCGTTGCTGGTTCAGTCGAAGCGATAGCGCGCCTCGGCCGCATCATAGTTTTCTTTGTCGACCAAGCGTTGGCGCTCTTCGAAATCGGCTAGCCGGTCGATCACGGCACTGACATCACCTTGGACCTTCAAGACACCCAAGACCTCGGACATGGCGCGCATCGCTGCTTGCAGGGCAGTGTTGGCATAAAGCACCATAGCAAAGCCCATCGCTTGCAGCTCTGCCTGTGCGATCAGCGGTGTCTTGCCGCCAACGACCATATTGGCCACCTGTGGCACAGATAGACGCTTGGCGATGATCCGCATTTCATCGACCGAAATAGGCGCCTCGACAAAGGTCATGTCGGCACCCGCTTCGATAAAGGCTTCTGCGCGATCTAGCGCTGCCTCCAGCCCATGTATCGCGCGGGCATCCGTGCGGGCGATCAACAAGGTATTGGGGTCTTCGCGTGCATCCACGGCGGCCTTGATCTTCGAGACAGCCTCATCAAGACCAATCACGGCCTTGCCCGCGAAATGCCCGCATTTCTTGGGAAACACCTGATCTTCCATCTGCATCGCGGCCGCCCCGGCGCGCTCAATCACGCGCACGGTACGTTGCGTGTTGATGGCATTGCCAAAGCCCGTATCGATATCGACCACCAAAGGCAGATCCGTAATCTCAGAAATCGCCGAGACAGTGCTTGCAAGTTCTGTCAGGGTCACAAGCCCGATATCGGGCGCACCCAGATAAGTATTGGCGATGCCAGCGCCGGTCACATAGACCGCGTCAAAGCCCTGATCGGCGATCACGCGCGCCGTCAAAGCGTTCCCCGCACCGGGCAGAATCAATGCCTCGCGGCGTTCCATACATGCGCGAAACGCACGGCGGCGCTCGGCAAGACTGCTTGTCATTCGCTAAATTCCTCGTCTTTCATCCAGTGCTCGACAGCCGAGCGACTAGACCGCAAATGCGCCCGCATTGCTGCCTCTGCTGCATCAGGGTCGCGTGCGCGGAGCGCGTCTACGATCTTTTTATGTTCTTTTAGGGCTTCTGCAGCGCGACCAGGGCGCATCGACAGATGGTGGCGGTAAAGGCGCAAAAGCGAGTAAAGCTCGTCCCCTAGCATACCGGTCAAGCGTGCATTGCCACAAGCGCGCAAAATAGCCTGATGAAAATCACCGTCGCCCGGGGCTTGGAAATAACCGCGCCCTTGGCGCATGGCGTCAGAGTTTTCATGCGCGCTTAACATCGCCGCAAGGTAGTCCAGATCGGCATCGGTCATCTTCGTGGCCGCTAATCGGCAGGCCATCCCTTCGAGGCTTTCGCGCACTTCCAGCAGGTCAAGGAGGTCTTGCTTGCTCAGCGCCACAACCCGCGCGCCATGGTTCGACACGCGCGTAACCAGCTTGCGACCTTCGAGTTGCCCGATCGCCTCGCGCAGGGGGCCACGCGAAATACCAAAGCGGCGCGCCAATTCGCTTTCGCTCAGCCGCTCGCCGGGGCCAAGTTCGCCTTCCATGATGGCTTTTTCCAGCCGTTCCAACGCGAGGCTGGACAGGTTTTGTGCCACAAGGCGTTCTGATACATTTCCCACGCTCACCCAGCACCCTCCGTTACATTAGATCCTCTGAAATGCGCCGCGATGTCCCCGACCCGGGTTATCCAAAGTCCCTTGATTTGCGAAACAAGCGCCAAGCCCTCGTCAAGATAGCGGATACGATGCGGCATCCCGAAAAGCCAAGGGTGAAGACCCACAACCGCACAACGCCCAGTCTCCCCTGCCAGTACCGAAAGGGCCTCGGCCAGCATGGCGGGCCATTGCGGCGTGGGCACACGGCGGTGCCAAAGCGCTTCGACATCATCGAGTTCGGACAGCTGCGGCACGGACACCAAGGGCGGTTGTGTCTGCATCCAATAGGGCTGGTCGTCATTGGGCCAATGCGCGACCCAATCCAAACCTGCTTCGGCCAATAGATCCAGCGTGCGCGTGCTTTCGCTGAAGTCTTGCGCGATCCATCCCTTGGGTCGGGTGCCGGTGGCGGCTTGTAGGCGATCAAGGCAATGCGCGATCAGCGCGCGCTCATCGGCCTCGGGCATCGCCGAGGTAACCATGGCATCGGCCACCGCACCATGCGCGGCCACCTCCCAATTGCGGCGCAGCGCCTCTTCGATCAGGTTTGGATAATGGTCCACGGCGGCAGCATTCACCGCCAACGTCGCGGTCATGCCATGCCGATCCAGTGCCTCGAACAGGCGGAAAATCCCGATCCTGTTGCCGTATTCGCGCCAAGTATAGGTTCGGTAATCAGGTTGGAACTTGCCATAGGGATCACGAAAGCGCGGATCAGCATAGCCGTCGGGAGACAGGTTGATGGGCCAATGCTCAAGATAGACCACCGGCGCCAAAGCCACACGCGCCCCATCGGGCCATTGCAAAGCCGGTCGATTATGCGCGGCGCGATAGGGGTAAAGCGCGTGATCCATCCCGGCGGCGATGCTCATGCGGCCTGCCTCCATGCATCAGACAGGTACCAATCAGCAATCTCAGCACCGGTCGCCAACCAGACGCCCGTGTGACCCGACACATAACGCAATGCGCGCTCCAACGCCCGGATGCGATGAGGCTGCCCCATGATGTAGGGATGCAACGCAATACACACGACACGGCCCTGTTCGGCCCCTTCGCGCCAAAGCGTATCGAAATGATCGATGACCATCTGCGCGAAATCATCGGCCTCGAAGTGGTGCCGCCAGATCATCGCGTCGTTGATATCCATCTGGTACGGTAGCGTGATCAAACTGCCTTGCCGGACCTGCATCCGCGTTGGCTGATCATCGTGATACCAATCGCAATAATAACTGATCCCGGCTTCAGCTACGAGATCGGGGGTATTGTCGGTCCATGTGGCGGCAGGCGAGAACCAGCCACGCAAGGGTTGCCCGGTCAGATTACGGTAGATCTCAACACATTCATGGATCGCGTCACGCTCGGCATGTTCGGACATGTCCCAGTGGTAGCGCGTGTTGTAAAGCCCATGCGCCATGACATCCCAGCCACGCGCTTGCGCGGCCGCGAAAATCTCGGGGTAGTGCAACCAATTCGCCATGTTGAGCGACAAGGTTAAAGGGATGCCCAAGGCATCGGTCACCTCAGCCATGCGCCACAGCCCGACCCGGTTACCAAAATCGCGCAGGCCATAGCCCAAGACGTCTGGATGAGGGGTGCGCGGCCATGCGTTGCGCCCACCCGTCAAGGGGGGCAGATACTCGTAATGCTCGACATTGGGCACCACCCAGACCGCTACGCGCGCACCACCCGGCCATGTCAGGCGTGGCCGGTCCGTGATGGGTTGATAAGCGACGCGGGGCGTGATCATCGTGCGGGTCTCGGTACAGGAGAAAGATGATGCACCATCCCGCGGACCTTGCCCTGAGAGGCGGCACCGCCTTTTTGCCCGGTTTGGGCCTTCAGGCAGCAGATATCTTGATCACGGGCGGCAAGATCAGCGCCATTGCCAGCTCCGGCGCGGGCGATGCGGTCGATCAGGTCGATGTCACCGGGCTGACAATTTTGCCCGGCGCGATCGATGCCCATATCCATCTTGGGCATGGCATGGATATCGCCCGCCCCCGCGCACCAGAAGACGCTATGTCCGAGACCGCGGCAGCCGCGGTCGGTGGCGTGACCACATTCATCTCCTACGTCATGAGCCCCGAACCATACGGCCCGATTTTCGATGAGCTGTGCCAAATCACGCAAAGCGGTGCGCGTATCGATTTCGGATTTCACTTCGTTATTGCAACCGAGGAACACTTGGCCGAATTGCCCGAGCTGATCGCGCGCGGGTCGCCCAGCGCCAAGCTTTTCATGAATATCCGTGGCAACGAAGGCGCCCGCCTTGGCCTGCCCGGCACCGATGACGGGTTCCTTTTCCGCCTTTTGGAGGCATTGGCCACGCATAAGGGCCTGCTTTGCCCGCATCCGGAAAACATCGAAGTTGCGTGGATCTTGCGTGACCGCGTCACCGCCGCCGATCCCGAAGGCAACGGTGGGCTGGCGACGTGGAACGCCACCCGTCCGCCCTTTGTTGAGGCAGACGCACTGTCGCGTGCCACTTATTTCGCGCGACTGACGGGCACGCCTGTACATGCGGTCCATACCTCGTCTGGAGAAGCGCTCGATGCTGCGCTGCGCCAGCGCGCCGCCGGGTCCGATGTTTGTATCGAGACCTGCCTGCACTACCTGACGCATGATACCACAAGCGCGATCGGCGCAGTCGGCAAGGTGAACCCGCCCTTGCGCGCCCCCGCAGACCCCGAAGCGTTGTGGGCCGCGATCGGACGCGGCGATATCGATACAATCGCCACCGATCACATTCATCGCCCCATCACCTGCAAGGATGGCGGTATTTGGAAAGCGCAGCCGGGCTTTCCCGGTCTCGATGCTTTTTTGCCGGTTCTGTTGACCTATGGCCATCACAAGCGTGGCTTGCCGCTTGAAAAACTGATCCCGTTGGTCAGCGAGAACCCCGCGCGGCGGATGGGACTGCATGACAAGGGCGCGCTGCGGGCAGGCGCGGACGCCGATATAGCGGTGGTCGATTTGAACGCCGATTGGATTGTTGGCAAAGAGCACATACGCAGTGATGCGGGCTATTCGATCTACGAGGGTGAGCGGATGCAGGCGCGTGTCGTGCATACCTTGTCGCGCGGTCGCTTTGTGTTGCGCGAAGGCATGCTCGATGATGCGGCCATCGGCAACGGGCGCTTCGTGCGCCGTCACTTGGCATGACCACCGCTTAGGCACGCCGGCCTCGCATCGCGTAAAGCCGCCCCGTCTGACACGCGTCACCTGTCAGGCGCGCGGCATCTCCGGTGGCATCGGCACCAATGCCCAGATCCGCCTCGATCGTGAAACGCGTGTGCATCCATGTGGCGAGGTCGGCGGCCGCAATCGGCGTGAACGGCCCCTGATTAGGGATCGCGCCCACCGCTTCGACCGCGCGCCAATGCGCGCCATAGGCCGATGTCATATTGCGCACGCTTGCCAAAACATAACCACCGGGCGCAAGAACACGGCGCACCTCGTCAAGAAAGGCTTCGGGCGCGGGCATGTGTTCCAGCACCTGCGGCAAAACCACGAGATCGACAGATCCATCCGCCTGCGGCAGGGTCCCATTCACCATCACTTCGCCATGCAGGCGTGACATGTCATGCCCTTCACGGCGCAAGCGCTCGGTCATGAAAGACAGGTTATTGGCCGATAGCTCGACAAAGGTCAGCTGTGCGTCATGGCCAAGCGCGCCCATCAGCGCGGTTGTCGTTGTGCCACCCCATCCCATGACTTCGACCACCTTTGCCCCACTGGGCAATGCCGGCAAAAGCGACATCTCGACCGCCGTCGCCTCACCCTGCCTGCGCGAGACATAGACACCCGCCAAGGGTGATTTGGCCCAAACCGAATAGCCACGGAAATCGGCCAGCTGGTCCCAACGCCAATGCGCGGGGTTCCACTCGGCATAGGGATTCGCGTCATTGCGGATCTCCCAATAAGGATAGGCGGCGGCAGGTTTTACCGGATAGCAGCTTGCAGAAGGGCGTTCGAATTTTTCCCAGCTGAAAATTTCATGTATCGGGCGGCGTGGCGCCTTATTTTTAGGCGCTGTGGCCTTAGCCCGGCCAATGGCCAGCGCGCCGATCACGTCAAATGTCTCGGGCAATCCGATCATCTCTCGCAGGGCAACCTGATCACCAATGCCCGCATTCCAGATGCATTGAAAGCCGCGCAGATGCGCCGAGAGCATCATGTGATAGCACGCACCCGCCACCGATTGGACGATCGAGAAATTCCCATGCGTCCAACCCTTTTGAAAGCAGAGGTAAATCAGCGCCGAACATTCGGCAAAGTGATGGTTTCCACCGGAAATATCGCGTGCGCGCCGCTTGCGTGCCGGATCGGCAACGATGACGAAATGCCAATTCTGCTGGTTGCAAGACGATGGCGCCTCGACCCCATCGCGCACGATATCTTCCAGAATTTCAGGGCTGATCAAGCTCTCGTCAAAGTCACGACAAGAGGCACGCGCCGCCAGTCGATCGAGGATATCGCGGACATGTGCTGCATCGTCTTGCGGCACAACCGCTTCTTCGTCATCTCGCAAGCGGTTCACGAAGAATACTCCCGGGGGTGAAGGTCATCGTTGACAATTGTTCGTCAGCTTCGCAACACTGTCAACAGTTGGCTGATTGGGCGCGGAGGTTTAATCGACTGGGTGGCGACTGTCGTCGAACTGCGTGCGCGGCTTGACACGGGCACATCGAACAACACCCTTAAGTCGGAAAACTCTGGCTACTTCGGTTTTCAACAACCTCGAACTGACCGCCCTATAAGGGTGGCAAACACACAGGGAGATATTAATGTTTAACCGTTTTACCACCCTCGTCGGAGCGGCCGCTCTGCTTGCTGGAACCGCCAGCGCGCAGGAAGTGACGCTTCGTTACGGCCATTACTTGGGCGATTCGCCTTTCCTTGCCGCAGAGCAAGAATTTGCAGCCGCCGTTGAAGAGCGCACCGAAGGCCGTGTGCGCATCGAGATCACCTATGCCGGTGGTTTGGGCGCAGGTAATGAGCTTCTGACACTTACCGGTCGTGGTGCCATCGATATGGCCGCCATCGTGCCGGGCTATTACGCTGACCAGCTTCTCTATTGGCGCGCCTATCAGATCCCCTTCGTCTTCGAGACACCCCGTCAGGCGATGGAAATCTCGGCAGCAGCTTACGACGATCTACCCTACTTCCGCGAAGAGCTGTCCAGCTTCGGCGTTGAATTCTTGTTCCACCAGCCCTTGGGCGATTACTATCTGACCGGCCCGAATCCGAATTGCGATAACATCGAAGCTTTGGCGGGCATGAAGATCCGTTCCTTTGGCGCCGACATTCCCAAGGCACATGAAGCTATCGGTGCCGTTCCCGTTTCGGTCGGCGTTGGCGATGTCTACGAGGCGCTACAGCGCGGCTCGCTCGACTACTCGTTCTTGAACCGCGGCAATATCTTGTCGAACCGCCTCTACGAGCCGGGCCCCTATAGCTGTGGCCCTGTCATGGCGATCACCGGGCATTTGATCGTGATCAACGAAGATGTATTCAACGACATCTCCGCAGCTGATCGGGCGATCATTCTTGAAGAAGCCGACCGCGCAGGCGCAGCCTACATCAACAACATCGAAGCCGCTGAAAATGCTGCAGGCGACGCGATTGTAGCTGCTGGTGGCACCATCATTCCGATCTCGGACGAAGAGCTGGCCAAGTGGAAAGCTACAGCGCCCGATCTGCTGCAGAACTGGGTTGATGACATGGCATCTCGCGGCATGGGCGATCAAGCCGCTGAGGTTGCAACTTACTGGCGCGCGATCATTGACGCCAACTGAGCGCTGAAATTCGTGGCGGGTGTTGATCGCCCGCCACGTACCCTTTGAAGACAGGAACCTCCACCCAATGAAACTTGTCTCGAAAATCGTCGAACGCCTTGCCTTGGTTGTCTTGTTGATCGGCGGCATGGGGATGCTTTTTTCGATGTTTCTTGGTGTTGCCGACATCGTCGGAACACAGGTTCTCTTGATCCCTGTGCCAGGCCCACGCGAATTGACCGAAAGTACGATGGTGCTGATTGTTTTCGGTGCCTTGGCTTATGCCCAAATCCGCCGTTCCCATATCCGGGTCGAATTGGTCTATTTCCAGATGCCGCCACGGGTGCGCGCTGTCATGGATGTGATCACCGATCTGGCCGCGATCGCCTTTTACGGGCTGATCTTGCAGCAAGCGATTGGCGAGGCACAATATTCATTGCAGATCAACGAAGCCACAGTCGGCTTGATCCGCTTTCCACTTTGGCCCGCGCGGTTCATTCTTGCGGCAGGCTGCGCGCTCATGATCTTGCAGCTTGCGCTGCACCTGATCGAAGATCTTATCCGCATCAAGACCGGCGCAGGGCTCGAAAACGACCCGCTCGGCGTCATCCAGAAAGTCGAGTAATCCCGCATGTTTGATCCAGCAACCGCCGGCATCATCGTCGCTATCATGTTGCTCTTCCTGCTCAGCATGGGGGTTCACATCGGTGTGGGCCTTGGGCTGAGTGGCTTTGTGGGCATCTTGATCACCATCAACGAGCGCGCGGCCCTTGCGCAACTTGCGACAGTGCCGTTCTCAACCACCAACTCCTTCACGCTGGCCGTTATTCCCCTCTTCATCTTGATGGGCGCGCTTGCAACACAGGCCGGGTTAACCACCGATCTCTACAAGGCCGCCTATAATTGGCTCGGAAAAATTTCTGGTGGTTTGGCGATGGCCACCACACTGGCCTCGGCTGCATTTGGTGCGGCTTGCGGATCGACCATCGTGAACGCCGCAGTGTTCACCAAGATGGCAATGCCGGAGATGACAAAATTCGGCTATGACAAGCGGATCTCGGCGGGCTGTATCGCTGCGTCAGGGACTTTGGCCTCGCTTATCCCGCCCTCCATCCTGATGATCATCTACGCCGTTATCACCGAGCAATCGGTTGCCAGGCTTTTGGTGGCCGGCCTGATCCCCGGTTTGATGTCGGCGGCGATTTACATGTTGGGGATCTATCTTGTGGCCAGGGCCCGGCCCGATCTTTGCCCCATCCCGAATGTCATAATCACTCGGCGCGAAAAGTGGGAATCGCTGAAGGGCGTTTGGGGGATCACTTTCCTGTTTATCCTTGTCATCGGCGGCATCTATCTTGGCTTTTTCGTGCCGACTTATGCTGGCGCCGTCGGTGCTTTCGGTGCCTTCTTGATCGTTGCTGCCAAGGGTAAGTTGAACGGCAAGATGCTAGTCGACACCTTCAAGGATGCCGGTATCACCACATCGACGATCTTTATCATCGTCATCGGCGGCATCATCTTCGCGCGGTTTTTGACCTACACGGGTCTTGTCGGTGACATCTCCGATTGGATGCTTGCGCTGGAACTGTCGCCCTTCATGTACCTTGTGGGATTTGCAGTGCTCTATCTGCTCTTGGGTATGTTAATCGACCCGATTGCGATCATGGTCATGACCTTGCCGGTGATGTTCCCGATCCTGACCAGCGTTGGCTATGATCCGATCTGGCTGGGAGTCATCGCGATCAAACTGGCCGAGATCAGCTTGATCACGCCGCCCGTAGGCCTGAACGTCTATGTCGTGCGCTCAGCTTCGCCCGTGCCCTTGCGTTTGGAGGAAGTCTTTGCGGGCGTCACGCCGTTCTTGATGATGGATTTCGTCACGCTGGGGCTCTTGATCGCTTTCCCCTCGATCGTATTGTTCCTGCCCAACCTGATGAGCTAGAGCAGCCGACCCAATGCGGCGATATCCGGTGCTGAGACCAGCCCTAAGATCGCCTCTTCCAATTGCGCTACTCGCATGGCTTCGAACCGGCGCGTCGCGTTGCTTACGAACTTTGCACGGATAGCGGCGGTATTGACTGGTCGATCTGGTGCGCCAAGCACCTGATGTAGCGCGGCCTTGAACGGCCCCTTTTTGCCCATGCCTTCAATGCGGGCCGCAAAGCGCCTCGGAAAACCATGATCAGGCATCGGTGCCCATGTCATGCGCTGCGCCACGGCGACGACATCTGCGCGCGGGTGGCTTGTGAAGCTGTCGACATCAACCCGGCCATCGACCAGCATCAGGGCCATCGCATAGGCCAAGCCCCATTTGCCGTCATAACCCGAGATCGGCGCTTGCCGCCGCGCCCAAGGTTCACAAATCAACGGGGCGGCGGGTGGTGGCACAAAAGCTGTCAGCGACACCAGATCATCTGCGCGCAGACCCTCGGCCATCGCCTGTTCGATCGCCTCCAAAAACGGATGGATGTAGTGGCAACAGGGGTAAAGCTTGAACGCGGCTTGCGGCAGTTGCCAATCCTGGCCCAAGCCATCCAAAGCCGCCGCAAGCCCGGATGCATCACCGGCAAAACTTGTCATCACGCCAAAGCCACTTTCCAAGATGGATTCAGGCCCGGTCATGCCTGCCGCCGCCAGACGCGCGGCCTCGATCCCGGTGCGTGCGGCCCATCCGGGGTTCAGCGCCTTAGACATTGCCCCATCTGCCAGAAACGCGAGGGTGCCCGACGCCTGCCCCCCAGCGATACCAATCGCAGATGTCGCGCGGGCGCGATCAAGGCTAATGATCTGACCTGCGGCGGCAGCGGCCCCGATGGCCCCACCGACAGAGGTGACCTGAAATCCGCGTGCCTGAAAAGCGCCGGGTGCCGCCAAACCAATGCGGATCGCGACCTCCCATCCCACGATATAGGCAAGCATCAGATCACGCCCTGATGCTTGCGCCAATTGCGCCACAGCCAGCGCCAATGGGGCTGCGACGGCGCTGCCGTGCACCACAGATCCGATATGGGTGTCGTCATATTCCAGCGCGTGGATCAGCGCGCCGTTGATCATGGCAGCTGCGCCCGCCTCGGCTGTGCCGCCACTCAATAAGCTGGCAGAGCCTGCGGCTGCTGCGGCTGCCCAGCCTGCGTTCTCGGGCAAGCTGGCCGAGGCAAGGCCAACCCCGATCGCATCGAGCAGATGCAGTTGCGCCGCCTCCAGCACATGATCGGGCACGCCATCGGCAAAGGTGGCCGCCGCGAAATCGGCGATCCGGGCCGCGCCTGTCATGGGCGCGCTCATGCGCCTGCCTTGATGTCTTCCATAGCGGTGATGCCTGCCCGCCGCCCCAGCACAAGTGCCGTGATCAAACCATTGCCCGAAGCATAGCCAAGCGCGCCCGCACGCCCGCTGATCCCGGCTGCGGCACCGCCACCTGCGAAAAGGTTCGGGATGATCCCGCCACCGGCCTTGCGTACCCGGGCTTGGGCATCGACCAAAAGCCCGCCTTGCGTGTGAAACAAACCCGGCTTGACCTTCACCCCGGCAAAGGGGGCTTGCAGCGGGGCCAGCGCAAACTTGCTGCGCCCAAACGCGTCGTCTGCGTCGCCCTGTGCAGCAGCATTATAGTGCGCGACACTGTCGGAAAGACCATCCGCGCCAAGACCAAGCTTCTGTGCCAGCGCCTCGGGCGTATCGGCCCAGGCAATAGCCCCCATCGCGGACATTTCGGCGTATTCTTCTTCAGCCATCGCCACATCATGGATACGCGCATCATAGATCGCCCAGGCAAAGGGGCCTTGCTTCATCACATGCGCGGCATATCCGGAATAGCCCAGATCCTCGTTGCCGAAACGTTGGCCTGTTTCGCTGACCAAGATCCCGCCTTTTTCGAGCGTAGTCCACGAGAGCAGCTGACCTTGTGGATAAGCGACCGCCGCGTAGCCCTGATATGCAGCCATATTGCCCAGCGCTGCGCCAAGACTTTCGCCCCAGCGCACCGCGTCCCCAGTGCTGCCGGGTGCGCCGAAATATTCGGCCGCCGCGATCTCTGGGCAATAACGCGCGACGAGCGCGGGGTCTGCAGCAAAGCCGTTGGTGGCCAGCAAAACCTTGCGCGCGCGAACCTCTTCGCCGTTCACAATCGCGCCCACCACCGCGCCTGCCTCGACGATCAAGGCTTCGGCCTTGTTGCCAACCGCGATTGGAATATCGCGATCTGCCACGAACCGCAGGAGGTCGTCGACCAGATCCTGCCCCCGGCGGGAACGTGGCGCATGTAGCCGTTCTACAGAATGGCCGATATGGCGATAAGCGGTGATCAACTCCATCCGCGCGCCCAGATCATCGATGAGCCATTCGCAAAGCGGCCCGCATTCTGCGGCGATCATAGCGGTCAGGTCATCGGCATCATGCTGGCCCGCCACGCCGATCAGATCCGCGACCATCCGTTCCGGGCTGTCTTCGATCCCGGCGGCACGTTGGTATTTCGACCCGGCACCAGGGATGGAGCCGGTCGAAAGTGCCGAATTGCCACCAGGCCTGTCACGGCCCTCCAAGATCGCGACGCTCCCGCCTGCGTCATGCGCTGCGATCGCGCCAGCAAGGCCACAGGCCCCGGCCCCGATCACCAACAGATCAAGGGTATCGCTCATAATGCGGTCATACCTTTCACGGTTGCATCCCATGCCCGGCCCAGACCGGCTGGATCAAGATCAAGCAGCGCATCCATGACCGCCCCCATCGCGGGATAGGCCTCATCGACGATGCCATGGATCTTGGCGCGGATTTCATCGGGAGTGAAAGGCAGGTCCGGCCCGCCGCGTGCGCTCATCACCTCTTCGGTGAGGGTGCTGCCATCATCGAGGGTCCAAGTCACCCGTGTCGGGCGGTCATTGGGCCAAGCGGGGAGTGGCGCATAGGGTGCGGTGCTGACCTTGTGGCGGAGCGCAACAACATCAGGAATATGGAGCGAATTTGCCGAGAACGCCTCGGCCCCGCCGCTGCCATGCACTGCCGCCGTAGCCGCGATGTGCTGGATCGAGAATTTCGCCGCGATCGTCGTATCGGGGTCAGGATTATCCATGATCCGGGCTTTTTCATGCGTCTCCAGATGGATCGCCGCGATACGCGATGCCGGCGCGCGCTCGAGAAGCTTCTTGGTCGCCTCGATGGTCGCATGACCATATTGGCAGCAGGCAAAAACCTTGTGATAACCATCGCTGATCGCCCAAGCCTCACCTAGGGCGCCGTTGAGTTCGTTTGCATCGGCGCGGGCGCCGAAGGCGTCTGTATAGACATCATGCAAGGCCGAGGGCAGACCGCGAATGCCGATCGCCGACCAGTCAACGGCGCGAAGCCCCGTCTGCGCGGCAACCCCCGGCCAGACATTGCGCACAAGCGAGCCTTGGATCGGGTGCGTATATGGCCCCGGCAAGACCATGGTCGCGGCACTAGAAATTGCGCCCACTGCCACATCTTGCGGCACCCGGCGCAGCGCGGCAATCGCGGCCGCCGCCCCAACCGCCGCAAGGCTGCCATGCGGGTGCAAGACGAGATTGGGAAAGGTAAAGGCGCGCGCTACGCGGGCCACGGTTTCGTAACCGATCACCAATGCGCGCATCAGATCAGTGGCACTATGGCCATCGGCCTCGGCTTCGGCCAATAGGGCGGGCAGGCAATAGACGCCAGCATGACAGATCACCCGCCGATACCCTTCGTCGAGTTCCGCCCAATCCCCCGCACAGCCATTGGCCAGTGCCGCAGAATAGCGATCTAGCCGCTGACCCCGGGCATTGAAAACCGTGGCTTCGGCCGCCCCGGCAGCTTTAGCAACACCATCATGCAGCGCTGTCACCTCGGGTTCCGCGCGCGCTGCAACCATGGCCGCTATGTCATCGCACAGCACAAGTGCCGCACGCTGTTGCACCGCGATTGGAATATCAGTCCATTCTATCGCGCTGGTAAAGGCGACCAGATCTTTCAGCGCCGCACCAATTTTTTCCGCGCTCATGCCCGAGCCTCCATAGCATTAAGGGTTGCGATGACCGCCCCCGAGGGCATGACATCGGCATATTTCCCGTTCATGTCCCACAGGTTGACGGCATGTGATGTTGGCGCGCGGTCATAGACGCAATCCTCGGGCACGATGACCTTGAAATTGAGTGCAAACGCATCCGTAACTGAAGACCTGACACAACCCGATGTGGTGCAGCCCGTCACCACCAGCGTATCAACACCTAGATCGATCAGATGGCTGGTCAGCGGTGTTCCAAAGAACGCGCTTGGGTGTTTCTTGGGCAAAAGCACATCGCCGGGCACCGGGGCGACCTCGGCGACGAAATCATACCCTTTTGCATCAATCCCCATGATCGAGGGGATTTTCTGTGCCAGCCGCCCGCCATCGGTTGCGGCATTCTTGGGCGCGACATGGGGGTAGAGGACCGGGAAACCTTTGGCGCGGAACACCGCCAGCAAGGGCGAGATCCGGTCGACTGCCGCCCAACCAACATCACCGCAAGAGGTGGGGTATTGCTTGATCGCTTCCCAATAAGGCAGCCGCTCTGTGCCAACGGTACGATATTGCACATCAATGATCAGCAGGGCCGGGCGCGTCCCAAAACCGCCTGCACCGCCAAAGCCTGCGGCAGCATAACGACGTTCTTCTTCTTCGGAGATCACCCCGCTCCAAGCAGTCATAGCGCGTTCCTTTGCCAGGTTCAGCTTGTCAACAGTTGACGAACTCGCTGCAAGCTTGTCAACCTTGCAGCATCGTTACAAACGGGGAACGCGATGGAAATCCGCCAACATGACCGTTACGAGTTCAGCGCCTTGCCAGATCGCCCGACCTATACCTGGCCGGGGGGCAAGCGGCTGGCGGTCAGCCTATGCAACAATATCGAATGGTTTTCGTTCATGTCCGGGCTTGGCAGCGACCACACCTTGCCCGGTGCTGCGCAGACAACGCGCAACTATGCATGGCGCGATTATGGCAACCGGGTCGGCGTCTGGTACCTTTTCGACCTGCTTGATGAATTGGGTCTGCCGTGTTCGCACAACGTGAATGCCGCCGCATTAGCGCACTGCCCCCAAATCGTGGCGCGGATCATCTCCCGTGGCGACGAGGTGATCGGCCATGGCCTGACAAATTCCGAGCGCCAAGACATCATGGACGAGGCGACCGAGCGCGCGATGATTGCGGAAACATCGGACACCATCGCCCAGCATTTCGGTGCCCGCCCCAAGGGCTGGCTTGGCCCCTATATCGTGCAATCACCCGCGACACTCGATCTGCTGAAAGAGGCGGGCTATACCTATACGCTCGATTGGCCTGCCGATGACCAACCATTTTGGATGCGTACCAAAACCGGGCCGATCCTATCGGTACCCTATTCCATCGAACTCAACGACAGCCCAGCGCAGGTTTTTCGCCATCACACGGGCGTGGATTTCGAACAGATGATCGTCGATCATTTCGACGAGATGCTGCTGCAATCCGAAAAATATCCGCTGGTCTTCAATATCGTGATGCATCCTTTCGTCATCGGCCAGCCATTTCGCCTGCGCGCATTGCGCCGCGCCTTGGACCATATCTTGGCGCAGCGCGACGATTTGTGGATCACCACCCCGGGTGGCATCGCAGCATATGTGGCCACCCTTCCCGAAGGAACGCTGCCATGACGCGTGATGACCAGATTGCACTTGTCACCCGCTATTTCAAAGCGGTCGATGACGAAGACTTGATTGCCCTCTTGGATACGCTTTGCCCCGATTGCGTGTTCAGCGTCGAAACCCATGACGTGCGGTTGGAGGGGCATGACCAAATCACCGCCATGTTCACCCGGCTTTGGCATGATCACGCAGCAGTGCTGCATCATGAGTTCGTCCATGTCCCCGACCCCGTGACAGGCGGTATCGCCAGCCGCTTTGCGGTACAAAACACCGCGCAGGACGGCAGGTTGACGCATAAATCCAACTGCAATTTTTTCGGGATCCGTGATGGGCGCTTTGCCACGGTCCGCGTCTACATGACGGGACAGAACACGCTAAAGGGCACTGCATGACCGATGATGATCTGACAGCACTCGCGAAGCAATATTTCACCGCGTTGGACGCGCGCGATCCCGATGCATTAGGTCAAACCCTCGCGGATAATTGTCGCGTTACGATCGAAACACATGGCATCACCTATGATGGGCGCGCGGCGATCTGCGATCTTTTCGCCACGCGTTGGCAAGGCCCGATGCGGGCCGCGCATCATGATTTCACCCATTCCCCCTCGGCCAGTACGGGGCGGATCGCCAGCCAGTTCACGGTAAGTTATTTCGGCCCAGATGCGCCGGAGCCGAAATCCAATGCCAATATTTTTTGCATGGTAGACGGCAAAATCACTGAGATTGCCGTCTACATGGCGGGCGCCAACACCATCAAGACGTAAGCAGGCCCAGCACCTCATCGGTCGAGCGCACCTTGCCAAAGAAGCGGGCGAAATTGCGCATCGTGCCCTCGTGCAATTCCTTGTGGGTGGTCGCGCAGGCATCTTCGACCAGCGTGACGGCATAGCCACGATCAGCCGCTTCACGGGCAGTCGTTTCCACGCACATGTTGCTCGACACGCCAACCATGAAAAGATGCTCACGGTCCATCGTGCGCAAAAGGTGGTCCAACCCCGTGGAAGCAAAGGCCCCGATCGATGTTTTGCGCACGATCGGATCACCAGGTTTGGGGGCTAGCTCTTCGATAATCTGGTGGGCGCGCTGACCTTCGTAATTATTCACCGACTGAAAGAAGCTGCGCATATGCACTGGCGCATCCGAACAATCGGAAAGCGCTGCGCCGATGGTGATATAGACGACCTTGCCGCCCGCCGCCCGCATCGCCTTGATCAAGCGTTGGGTGTTGGGGATGACCAGCGCATCGATCCGGTCGAAACGCCAATCAGTCACGCTATTGCCCTCGGCCTTCATCTTCGCCGCCAAGGGGCCGCTGCTGTGGCCGGTCGCATATTGCATGTCGACGATCACAAGGGCCGAGCGGGCGGGCTCCGTGATCCTTTCGGCGTTGAATTGGCCGACATAGTCGACGTTGATCTGGCTCATGGTCTATCCTTTTCGATGTCGTGAAGGGTGACGGGAAAGAGCGCGTCAAGCGCATCCCAGGTGTCGAGTTGCATGATATGATAAAGCGAAAACGCATAGGCCGGCCCTGCGTCCAGCTCGGGCGGGGTGATCGGAAAGGCCAAGTTGCCGCCGGTACAAAGCCTACCGTCAAAGCCCCAATGCAAGAGGTGTTGGCGCGCGGCGGCGGCAACCGCGCGGGCCGTTTCGAGATCAGGGGCGATGCATTCGCCGAATAAAAAGACCTCGCGCGGGGTGGTCGTCGGGGGCGTGGGCCAATCCAACACCCCGTCAATACCATAGCGGCGAAACTGGAGCGTCCAAGGCGCGTCTTGCGTTTGCGGGATCATCTCGGCGACCAAGTCACACACAGCCGCTAAGATCTCGGACGAGGCCGCGATAAAGCCGGGATCGGCGACCCCGGCCAAGATGGCAACGCGGTGGCCAACCGGGCGGGCAGCCTCGACCTTGACGCTGGGTTGTGCGGAGTCATGCCAGACGGCACCGCTGACATGGACACAGCGCGCATCGATTGCGGTATAGCGCGCAGCGCTGAGATCGACATGCCCCTCAGGCTCGAAAACGCGCGTTGGATCGGCCTGTTCGTAAAGCGCATGAGCCGCGACCGACAAAGGCGTCGCTGCACGCGATGGGTTCATGCTTTCCAAGCTGAACCCATCGCCCGACAGCGTGGCCAGCATCGCATCGCGCCCACCTGGTTCGCAACACAGCGACGTACATTCGAGGATCTTGGCCATATGGACCGCCGGCCCTTTGGGGTAGCCCAAAAGGACGGGAACCACGGCAAAGGGGGCGGTATCGCAGGCGCGTCCGGCAAGGATCACATCCGCACCTGCCGCCAAGGCGGTGGCAAAGGCGCGCTGACCCATCTGGCCCACGATATGGGTCGATGGCGCGATCTGTGCCGTGATTGGGCCAATAGGGGCGAGGCGGTTGGCATGTTCGGCCGCCTGCACCATGTCGCGGGGCATATCGGCCGCGATCGTTGCAAGGCGGAACGCAAGGCCAAGTTCGGCTGCGACCGAACGCAAAAGGGCCGCGACCTCTGCCAGATGCGGCGCGGCGCCAGCTGTGCCCGAGCTACCGATCAAAAGCGGCACATCCAGATCGCGCGCGGCGCGCAGCACCATCGCCAGATCGCGCCGTACCATCGAAGGCGCCGCCGCCATCTTCCCCGATCCAAGGTAATGTGGCCCCGGATCGATGGAACCCATATCGGCGGCGATCACATGCGGCGCGCGGGCAATGCCTGCGTCAAAGGCCGCTTTTGGGATGCCCAGCCCCAATTGCCCCGAAGCCGCCAAAACACGCAGCGGCGCATCCGTCCCCGGCCAGTCAGCGGCTAGGCGCGAAAAGGCACTCATACAATCAAATCCAACAAGGGCGTATGCTGCTGCGCGCCATAGGCGTCGCGATCACCGGGCGCACCCGCAGGAACACTGCGTGGCAAAACGATCTTGACCGCATGAGCCGATGGCACGGCTATGATGCGCACATCCTCAGGTCTGCGGGCATAGCAGCGCGCCACGGCCGCTACTGTCAACGCGGCGACACCACGCGCAAAACCCGGCGCATCGGCGAAGAGCACATCAACCGTCAAAAGGGTCGGCCCGGCATTTTTGGAACGGATCACCCGTGCAAGGTCAGACAAGATCATCATTGGCCCCCCATGCGGCGCGGCAATGATCGGCAATCTGACTTGGCGTCGTGCTCCAGATACCATCGATCGCGCAGAGCCGATCCAACGCCGCGCGCAGGTAGCGGATGCGATGCGGCTGTCCAATTACCCAAGGATGCAAGGACAACATAAAGCTGCGGCCACCTTCGGCCGCCAATGCCGTGGCCGCGTCGCCGACAAGGCCGGGGTAGCGCGGATTGGGCACCTTGCGCAGCCAAAGGGCCGTAACATCATCCCATTCCATTTGGTTCGGGATCGAGACAAGCGAAGGGCTTGTCAAGAACGGATAGGGTTGGTCGTCATTGGGCCAATCAAGCAGGTGATCATAGCCCGCCTCGGCCAAAAGTTGCGGCGTCTTGGTGCTTTCGCCGCTGTCTGGACCCAGCCAGCCCCTTGGACGCTGGCCCAACACACGGGTGAAGGTAGCGGTTGTGCGCGCGATCAAGTCGCGCTCCTCGCGCTCGGACATCGCGGCGGTCAGCATGCGTGATTGGTATTCACCATGCGCCACGAATTCCGCCCCCAGCGCCTGCAATTCTGCAACGGCGCGCGGATAGCGTTCAAGCGCGCTAGCATTGGCCGCAACGCTGAGCTTTAGTCCACGCCCCTTGAGTGCTTGCAAGACACGGAACAGCCCGATCCGGTTGCCGTATTCGCGCTGGGTAAAAGGGCGATATTCCGGAAAGTAGAACCCGTATTCGCCGGTGAAGCGGCTGTCGCGCCATGCGCCCTCGGGCGGATCCAACTCCCAGTATTCGAGATGGATCAGCACGCAGACCGCCATGCACGCGCCGCCCGGCCATGACAGCGCCTGACGCGTCGGCATGGCGGAAAATGCGTATAGGCTGTGGTCCATCCCCTTGCGCGGGCGGGTCATGGGGCAAGCCCTTCGTGCCAAGCGATGTGATCTTGGCAATGGGCAAGATAGTGATCGGCGATCTCTTCGCCGGTCGCGGCCCAGACGCCGTCATGCCCAAGCACATATTCCAAGGCGCGCGCCAGATGCGCGATGCGATGCGCCTGTCCCATCATATAGGGGTGCAGCGCGATGCACATCACCTGACCGCCCTCAGCATATAGCTCGTCAAAGCCGTCGCGGATCATTTGTGCCATATCCTCGGCCTCGAATTGCTGCCGGTGCAGGATCGAGTCGTTGAGGTCCATCGTATAAGGTAATGTGATCAGGCGCCCCGTCGTCGTCCGCAGCGGCACGGGTTGGTCATCATGATGCCAATCGGTGTAATATGTGATGCCCGCCTCGGCGATCAGATCAGGTGTGTTGAGGGTGAAAGAGGCGGCCGGGCTAAACCAGCCACGGATCTGCCGCCCCGTCAGTTCGCCGTAAAGATCCACACATTCGCGGATAGCCGCGCGTTCCTCTTCCTCGGAATAATTCCAGTGATAGCGGGTATTATACATCCCGTGGCACAGCACCGACCAATTGCGCGCCTCCATCGCGTGAAAGATCTCGGGGTAATGCACCCAATTCGCCATCGACAGCGAGACCGTGGCGCGCAGCGCAAGCCGGTCGAAAAGATCGAACATCCGCCAAAGGCCAACGCGGTTGCCATAATCGCGCGATCCATAGCCGATCACATCGGGATGTGGTGTACGCGGCCATGGGTTGCGCACCGGCGATGGCAGTGGCCTGTATTCGTAATGCTCAACATTGGGCACCACCCACAGCGCCAATTTTGCACCATTTGGCCAAACGATCTTCGGCCGATCCGGCCAAGCCGAGTAGGGCGCGCGGTCTGCATGGGGAATTGAGTGTTGAGATCGCACCGCGCTGTCTCTCTGCAAACTGTTTACAATTTATACTAAACAAGACAGGCTATACAGCAAGCCCCGACGCGCCGCTGCTGGAGGTAGAATGCGAAAAACCACCCGACTAAAGGCGCTGATCGAAGCGCCGGAACTTTTGGTGATGCCGGGGGCTTATGATGCGCTTTCGGCAATGCTCATCGAAAAGGCGGGGTTTGGCGCTGTGCAGGCGTCGGGATTTGGGCTGGCGGCCAGTCACCTTGGCCTGCCTGATATCGGTATCCTTGGGTTTCGCGAAATGCTCGACCGCACCCGCGTTTTGGTCGAGGCCGTGTCTATACCCGTCATGGCCGATGGTGATACGGGCTTTGGCGATGCCGCGACGACATGGCATGTCGTGCGGGCCTTCGAGGCAGCAGGGGCCGCCGGTATCAATCTAGAGGATCAGGTCAGCCCAAAACGCTGTGGTCATTTCACCGGCAAAACCGTAATCGCGATGGAGGAGATGGTCGGCAAGTTGCGCGCCGCCGTCGATGCCAAGCAAGACAAAGATTTTGTCATCAATGCACGCACCGACGCGCTGCAACCGCTGGGCGTGGACGAGGCGATCAGACGTGGAAACGCCTATGCCGCAGCAGGGGCCACGCTGATCTTTGTCGATGGGATCGAAACTCGCGAAGAAGTGCGCCGCGTGATCACCGAAATCGAAGCCCCGGTTTCGATCAACATGGTAGAAGGCGGGCGCACACCGCTGTTCACATTTGCCGAATTGCAGGCCTTGGGTGCGGCGCGCGTATCTTGCCCAGTCACAACGATCCTTGCCGCCATGAAAGGTGTGCAAGCGGCGTTGGCCGCGCTGATGGAAAGCGGCGCACCGGGATCAAACCCAGCGCTGCTTGCCGGGTTTGACGAGATCAAGGATCAACTCGACACGGCAAAATTCGACGCGCTCGGCGCGCGGTTCAACGGCTAGGTGGGGCGATGCTCGGACAGATCGTTCCAAACCTCTTGCCGGACGATATGACCTGCGACCAGTTCGAAGCGGTCACAGAAGCGGATCCCTGTAAAGGGCGCACCACCAACCCAGGCGCCATGAAGCGTGCCACGGCACCACACAATTGCACGGTCGCCCTCAAAGGCTTGATCATACCCCACGAAACGCTTGGCGACATGGTCGTAGCGTGTCTTGCTCCAGTCGATCAGGTCTTCGAGCGAGGTCATCGTACGACCGCTGGGAAAGGTCATGATAAAGTCGTCATGCAGATGCGCCTTGGCACGCGCAAGATCACGCGCCTCCATCGCGGCGAGGTAATCGGAAACCACAGCTGCCGCCCCCGGCACCGGCGCGCCAGGCTTTCGCGCGACACCGCCGCGCATGTAATTTGTTGGCGCTACCTCTTCAGCGATGACCGTGATCCCCTCAGGCGGCGCGGCAATCGTTGCACGCACCGCATCGGTCATGCGCCGCGACAGCGTTGCGATGGTCTCGGCGTCATAGCCTTCGATCAGCGTGACCTTGATGACGGGCATGGGGATCTCCTGTTTTATGTTGCGTCGGACCCTACGCCAGTATGCTGGAGGCGCAAGGGGCGCTTGCCAGAACATAGGAGGGCGATGTGACATTCACCGTGCAAAAAATCGACCATGTGGTGCTTTATGTCACTGACTTGGACCGCGCCAAACGGTTTTACGAAACCGTGCTTGGGTGCAAATTGTTGCGCCACAATGAAAAGCTTGACCTGATGCATCTTGCAGCAGGCAGTTCGATGATCGACCTGTTGCTGCTGCCCGAACAAGACGGTGCCGGGCGCAACGTCGATCACATCGCCTTGCAGGTGACCCCTTTTGATGCCGCCGCCATTTCCGCACATTTGCGCCGCTACGGGGTGGAACCCACGGCACCACGCGATCGTTTCGGCGCGGGCGGTTTCGGCCCCTCGCTGACATTTCTTGACCCCGACGGAAACAAGATCGAGCTCAAAGGACCGCCACAAGCGCCATGATCACGCTTTACGAAAACTTGCGCACCATCGTTTACGCGCCATTCTATTTGGCGGATCTGCGCGGCTATTGGGCAGATCAGGGGCTGGCCGTGAACATCCAGCTATCGCCCGACCCGGTCGAAACCGCCGAGGGGCTCTTGGCAGGGCGGGCCGATATTTCGTGGGGCGGGCCAATGCGGGTGATGTTGCATCACGAGCGTGACATTGATTGTCCGCTCGTGGCCTTTGGTCAGATCGTAGCGCGTGACCCTTTCGTGTTGATCGGACGCAAGCCCAACCCAGCGTTTCGGTTTGAGGATCTGCGCGGTCTCCGCCTTGGCATTGCCCATGAAGTCCCGACACCATGGATGACGTTTCAAGATGATCTAAGCCGCGCCGGCATCGATATCAGCGCGCTGAGCCTGTCGGCACCAGCACCAATGACGACCGCGGTAGCGCGCTTGGCTGCGGGTGATATCGACGTAGTGCAAGTTCTCGAACCTTATGCATCAACCGCGGTGGCGCAGGGTGTCGGGCATATCTGGCATCGCTTCGCCAGCCGCGGTGATATCGGCTATACAAGCTTTTATACCACGCGCAGCTATCTTGGCGCCAATCTTGGGACATGCGCTGCCCTGCTGGCGGGCATCGCGCCCGCTTTGCATACGGTCAATACGGCCGTCCCCGACGCGCTGGCCGCTGAACTTGCGCATCTATTCCCAACTGTGCCGCCTGCAATCCTGAGCGCGGCGATCGAGGGCTACCAAGCCTCTGGCCTTTGGGCGCATGATACCACGCTCCCAGCTGCCGCTTTTTTACGCCTGAAAGCCGCTTTGCTATCAGGCGGACTGATCTCTCGCGACATCCCCTATGACCATGTGATTGCCCAAATGGAGGCCAAATGAACAACGCTGTCCCCATCATCGATATCGCACCTTTTCTGTCTGGTGACCCGCAAGGTAAAGCGGCTGTGGCGCTCGCGGTTGCGAAGGCCGCACGCGATATCGGTTTCGTCGTACTTTCCGGCCATAGTATTGCCCAGGACCGGTTTGACGCCGTGTTCGAAAAGGGGTTTGCCTTCTTCGATCTTCCCAACGACGAAAAGGCAAAATGGCATCCGACCGGGCCGGCGAAACAACGCGGCTATCATGGCGTAGCAACCCGTGGGCTTTCGGCAACCTTGGGAAAAGATGCGCCAAAAGATCTGCGCGAAAGCTTATTCCTGGGTCCTGTCGATGATCACGCAGCGGCATTCGCTCATATTCCTGAAGCCGCAACCGCCTATGCGCCGAACCTCATCCCTGACATGCCGTCAGGTTTCGACAAGGCCCTGACCGATCTTTATCGCGCGTTCGAAGGGTTGTCTGCAGATCTCTTACGGATCTTCGCGGTCGCCGCTGACATGCCCGAAGACTATTTCATGCCGCTGATCGGCAAGCATTTCTCAGTCATGTCGGCGCATCATTACCCGGCACTGACTGAGCCACCCTTGCCGGGCCAACTGCGGACTGGGGCGCATACCGACTACGGCGCGATGACAATTCTGGCGATGACCGGGGCCAAAGGTGGTCTCGAGGTCGCCTGCAATGGCGAATGGCTGCCCGTAGTGGCACCCAAAGGAACGTTGGTGGTCAATCTGGGTGACATGATGCAACGT
>CALFSV010000271.1 GCA_937916485.1 uncultured Paracoccaceae bacterium
ACTATTCAAACGTCAAGCAAAGCATTTGGTCAGACCCGTCAATGGATCTGGTGCTCTCGGCACTTTTCTCATCCGACTTTGACGCCCTCGATGTAGCACAGCAACTGACGGATGCCGGGTTTAAGGGAAAATATCGCGCCGTCGCCAAAAGCCTGCCAAACCCAGCAGCCGTAAAAGCCGAAGTAAGCCGGATTGCCCCACAGCTGGATTTCGACATCTTCATCCTGGACCAGTTGTCCCCTGACAAATCATGAGGCGGCGCGGGCGGCCCTGACCATCTCGGAGATCAGCAACTCCGGCTCTTCTATCCCTACAGACACCCGGAAAAAGCCCTGGCTGATGCCCAGGGCAGCCTGCGCTTCGGCACTAAGCGCCCTATGCGAGGACGAGGCGGGATGCGACAGGGTCGTGCCCACGTCCCCCAGCGTCGGGGCAAAGGCCACATCGGGCGCGGCCCGGGTCATGGCATTGGCCGCAGCCCTGCCCCCGGCCAGCTCAAAGCTTAGCATATTGCCGCCCTGCCCGCCAAACAGGCCCACCGCCCGGTTGTGGTCAGGGTGGTCGGGCCTGGTCGGATAGATCACCCGCGTCACCCCCGACACCTCTGCCAGCGCGTCAGCCAGCAGTCGGGCTGTGGACTGCGACCGCTCAAAACGCAGGTCAAAGGAATGCATCCCCCGTTCGGCCATCCAGCAGTCATACGGGCTGGGCGTCATCCCCCAGGTGGCGTTTGCAGTTGCAATAGCGAGCCGCAGATCCGGATCGCGGGCGGCAACGTAGCCCAGGGTGGCGTCCGAATGACCGGCCAACAGTTTCGTCACCGAATGAATGGTGATGTCGGCCCCATGGGCAAACGGCTGATAAAGACGCGGCGTGGTGAAGGTGTTGTCAACGACCAGAAGAATGCCGTGTTCCTTGGCCAGGGCGGCAATCCCTTCCATATCCGCGACCCGGATCGTGGGGTTCGAGATGACCTCAACCACGATCATCCGGGTGTTGGGGCGAAGTGCGGCCCGCATGGCCCCGACATCGGTAGGATCGGCCACTGATGTCTCGATGCCAAAACGAGGCAGGTCCTGGGTCATCAGGCGCAGGGTGCGGCCATATAGCTGGTCCCCCCCCAGCACATGATCCCCCGCCTTCAACACCCCAAGGAACGCGGCCCCGATGGCCGCCATGCCAGAGCCTGACATGATACCGGGCGTGTCAAACAGATCGGGCGCCCCTTCCAGCATGTCGATCTTGGCAGCCACCACGTCGGCGTTCGGGTGACCTTCGCGGGCATAGGTGTAGCCTGTCCCGTCCGTATACTGGGCGTCCAACGCATCAGGATCGGGCGAGGCATAGACGACCGAAGGCTGCAATGGCGTGACCACAGGGCGCGAGGTCGAGGTGGGCCAGTTCGTCCGGCGGACGAGGCTCTTGGGGATGTCCATGTCAGACCTCTTTCAGCCCGTCACGGAACCTGCGGGCGTTACTTTGGTAGTTCAGGGCCGAGGCCCGCAGCCTTTCGATGGCCTCCTCGTCGAGCATGCGGGTGACCTTGCCCGGCGCACCTATGACGAGCGAGCCGTCGGGGATCACCTTGCCTTCGGGGATCAGGGCCCCTGCCCCGATCAGGCAATTGCGCCCGATGACCGCCCGGTTGAGGACCGTGGCCCCCATCCCGATCAGGCTGTTGTCGCCGATGGTGCAGCCATGCAGCATCGCCTTGTGCCCGATGGTGCAACCCGCGCCGATGGTGATCGGACAGCCCGGATCGGTGTGCAACACGCTGTTTTCCTGAATATTGGACCCTTCGCCCAACACGATCGCTTCGTTGTCGCCCCGGATCACCGTCCCGAACCAGACCGACGAATGGGCCGACAGGGTCACCCGGCCAATGATGTGACAGCCGGGGGCAACCCAGGCGGTTTCGACAATGCGGGGGCTGGTGCCGTCGATGGAATAGATCATGACTGTTCCTCGAATTCCGACTGCAACTTTCGGACGTGATCGGTCAGGCCGGGTTGCTGACTGCGCCGAAGACGCTCTGCCGTCACGATGCTTTTCAACTTCGCCTCGGTGGCGTCCAGATCGTCGTTGACCAGAACATAGTCATATGCGTCCCAATGGCTGATCTCGTCCCAGCTCTTGAGCATTCTTTTGGCAATCGTCTCGGGCCCGTCCTGGCCCCGGCTGACCAGCCTGCGGCGCAGTTCCGCGATTGAGGGCGGCAGAAAGAAGATCGACAGGACGTGTTTGCCAAGGGCCGAGTTCTTGATCTGCTGCGCGCCTTGCCAGTCCACATCAAACAGAACGTCCCGTCCGTCTTCAATAGCGGCCTCGACCGGTCCGCGAGGGGAGCCGTAGAAATTGCCAAACACATGGGCATGTTCCAGCATCTGGCTGTCGGCCACCTGCGACTTGAACGCGGCTTCTGTCAGAAAGTGGTAGTCGCTGCCGTCCACCTCGCCCGGACGCGGGGCACGGGTTGTGGCTGAAACCGAAAACCGGATCGTGTCGTCCCAGTCGCGCAACCTCCGGGTCAACGTCGTCTTGCCCGCCCCCGACGGCGAGGAAAGGATGATAAGGAGGCCGCGACGAGAAGTTGGGGCTGACATGGGGCTATTCCACGTTCTGAATTTGCTCGCGCATCTGGTCGATAGCGGCCTTGAGGTCAAGACCGATCCGGGTCAGCGGGGCCGAACCGGACTTGGAGCAGACGGTATTGGCTTCGCGGTTGAATTCCTGGGTCAGGAAATCCAGCTTGCGGCCCTGCGGGCCATCCGTGGCCAAAAGCACCCTTGCCGCCGCGATATGGGCGCGCAGGCGGTCAAGCTCTTCAGTAATGTCGGATTTGACGGCCAAAAGGGCAAGTTCCTGTGCAATGCGGCCTTCCTCGACCTCAGTGACATCCGTCACGATCCGGCGCAGTGCAGCGGAAAGCGAGGCGCGCACCTCGGGGCGGCGGGCCTCTGCCGCGGCACTGGCTTCTTCGATCAGACCTTCGATGCTGTCCAGCTGGGCGGCGATCACCCCATGAAGTGCCGCCCCTTCAGAGGCGCGCATAGCGGCGAAATCGGCAAGCAATAGATCGAAATCCGCCAGCAGCGCCTCTGGCAGGCCTTCATCGCTGCCCTCGGCCGGGCTTTGACCCTGCACGATAACACCGCGTTGGCTCAGCACATCCGCCGCAGTTGGCTGGCCCAGGGTGACGCCCATGGCAAAGGCCCGTTCCTGCACCTGGTCCAACGCCCCCAGCACCCGGTCAAGCTGGTCCTGGTCCAGAACCAGCGCCGTTGCCGCCTCATCCCGCGTCAGACGCAGGCCGACGGTCACGTTTCCCCGTGTCAGCCGGGCGGACAATGCCGCCCGCAGCCCCGCCTCGAGCCCCGGGATCCCTTCGGGAAGTCGCAGCCGAAGATCCAGACCGCGCCCGTTCACACCCCGCATTTCCCAGGCCCAGGCCTGTGTCGCGTGGCTGCCGGTACGGCTGGCAAAAGCTGTCATGGACTGAAGCAAGGCAAAGCTTTCTGAAAGGGGAGCAAAGGAAAACGTATCCCCGCACAGCTAAATGCAAACCATGCCGAGGGGCAACCCTGCGTCGGTCAGCGGGACGGAACGTTAACCTTTTAGGCAATTTCAGGGCACCAGAATCGGGCCCGGTGCGTATACCTAAACAGGCGATTAACGGGCGGGGAGAGTTTTGCCGATGTTTTCCAAAGACAATGAAGCCAATCACGACCTTCCGCACGCGGAAGTTGTGCCCCTCTCTTCGCGGAACCAGCCCGATCAGGCTGTGACAATTCTGGGGCAACTGGAACAGTATTGGCGGGGCCTTTGTCGGACCGACGGTACGCCCTACCGGTCCGACATCACCGCCAGCGCCCTTGGGCCCGCCCTCCCCTACGCCTTTCTCGCAGAACGGGTCGCGGCAAGCACCCTGCGCCTGCGGGTCGCTGGGCGCGAGTTGGACCTGATCGCAGGCATGGAGACGCGGGGCCTGCCGTTAAGTGCGCTGTTTTCGGTCCCCGCGCGCAAGACCCTGGCAGAGGCGATCCAGACCATGACGTAACGACCGGCGCTTGTGGAAATGCCACTCAGCCTGCCGAACGGTCTTTTGCGCCGAGCGCAAAGGGGACGGATGATGCTGTTGCCCCTGCGTGATGATGCTGGTGGCCTGACCCGTGTGATGGGCGCCATCGTTCTGGACGAAAAGGTCCACGGCCGGGTGCCCGTCCGCCTGGATATTCCCGAAGATCAGCCGATCCGTGTCGATCCGGTTCCAATGCGGCAAATCGCCCAAGAAAAAAGGCCGGGCGACGGGCGCCCGGCCTTACGGCTTGTCGTGTCGAACGACTAGGCGGCGCTAGACCGCTTCGGCCTTCTGCATCCGGGCGCGACGGTTCGTCAGCTCTTCCGCAACCAGGAACGCAAGTTCCAGAGACTGGCTGGCATTCAGGCGGGGATCGCAGGCGGTGTGATACCGGCTGGACAGATCCTCGTCCGTGACGGCGCGAACGCCACCGGTGCATTCGGTCACGTCAGCGCCTGTCATCTCGAAGTGGACGCCACCGGGGATCGAGCCTTCGTCGTTGTGGACGGCAAAGAACTCGCGCACCTCGCGCAGAACGCTGTCGAAGGGGCGTGTCTTGTAGCCCGTGCTCGACTTGATCGTATTGCCGTGCATCGGGTCACAGGACCAGACAACCGACGCACCCTCTTCCTTCACGGCCTTGATGAGGCGGGGCAGATGTTCTGCCACGTTGCCAGCGCCAAACCGGGCGATCAGGGTGAGGCGACCCGGTTCGTTGCGCGGGTTGAGGGCTGCCATCAGCGCCTTGAGGTGGCCGGTGGTCATGCTCGGTCCGCACTTCAGGCCAATCGGGTTCTGCACGCCGCGGGCAAACTCGACGTGGGCTCCGTCGGGCTGACGGGTGCGGTCCCCGATCCAGATCATATGGCCAGAGCCGGCAAGCCACTGGCCGGTGGTGGAATCGACGCGGGTCAGCGCCTCTTCATACTCTAGCAGCAGCGACTCGTGCGACGTGTAGAACTCTACCGTTTCCATCGCATGCGATGCTTCTTCGCCGATGCCGGCCGCCTGCATGAAGTCGAGGGTGTCAGAGATGCGGTTGGCCAGCTCGCGGTACTTTTCCGCCTCGGGGGTCGCGGTAAAGCCAAGGGTCCAGGCGTGGACCTTGTGCACATCGGCATAACCACCGGTCGAAAAGGCACGCAGCAGGTTCAGGGTCGCGGCCGATTGCAGGTAGGCCTGCAACATCCGCTCGGGGTCCGGCACCCGGCTGTCGGCGGTAAAGTCAAAACCGTTGATGATGTCGCCACGGTAGGACGGCAGTTCTGTCCCCGACACGGTTTCGGTATCGGCCGAACGGGGCTTGGCGAACTGGCCAGCCATCCGGCCGACTTTTACGACCGGTACCTTGGCGGCGTAGGTCAGAACCATCGCCATCTGCAACATCACTTTGAAAGTGTCGCGGATCTGGTCTGCCTTAAACTCGGCAAAGCTTTCGGCGCAGTCGCCGCCCTGCAGCAAGAACGCCTCGCCACGGGATACCTTGGCCAGCTGCGCTTTGAGCCGGCGGGCCTCGCCAGCAAAGACAAGCGGCGGATACGAGGACAAGCGGGTTTCCACCGCAGTCAGTTTGTCCAGGTCCGTATACTCGGGCATCTGGATCCGGGGCTTTGCACGCCAGTCAGACTTATGCCACTCAGTCATTGTTTTGCTCCGTCTCGCTCAGGTCAGGCCCTGCATTCCATGCAGGCGCGAGCCCGTATAGACCCCCGCAGACCATAGGCCAATGCAAAAACGTGCTCAATTTCGGGGCATCGGCGGATCAATACGACTAAACCTGTCGCAAACGATGGCTCTTGTGGTCCCCTTGCAAACCTGTTGAGGATGATTGAAAGCGTCGCGCAGCCGCTTGGAACCGTGGGATTGGGATGGAAACGCAACGGGTCAGAATTGAGGTCAAGGACAAGGGCGCGGTCAAGACGCGGCGCTATGTTTTTGTTCTGCTGGACAATTTCACCATGCTCTGTTTCGCCAGCGCCGTTGAAAGCCTGCGGATTGCCAATCGTATGGCTGGGAAAGAGCTGTATACTTGGGTTCTGGCTGGCGAAGGCGGCGAGATGGCGCGCTGTTCTGGCGGGACGGAATTCAAGCTTCAGATGGATCTTGCCGAACTCAACCGCGAAGACATCGTGATGGTCTGCGGCGGCATCGACGTTCAAAGTGCAACGACACGCAAGATGCTCAACTGGCTGCGCCGCGAGGCCCGACGCGGGGTGACGATGGCGGGCCTGTGCACGGCGGGCTACACTCTGGCCAAGGCCGGGCTTCTGGACGGCAAGAAGGCGACGATCCACTGGGAAAACCAGGACAGCTTTGCCGAAGAATTCGAAGAGGTGACATTGACCAAGTCTGTCTTTGTCGTCGATGGGAACCGGATCACGACGGCGGGCGGGACCGCGTCGATCGACCTGATGCTCAAACTGATCGCGGACGATCACGGCGAGGATCTGGCCAATGCGGTGGCCGATCAGCTGATTTATTCGTCGATCAGGACCGATCAGGACACCCAGCGCCTGTCGATCCCCACGCGGATCGGCGTGCGGCATCCCAAACTGAGCCGGGTCATCCAGATGATGGAACAGGCGATCGAGGACCCGATCAGCCCCGCCATTCTGGCCCGCGAGGTCGGCATGTCGACCCGGCAACTAGAGCGGCTGTTCCGGCGCTACCTGAACCGTAGCCCCAAGCGCTATTACATGGAATTGCGCCTCTCCAAGGCGCGCAACCTGTTGATGCAGACTGACATGAGCGTCATCAACGTCGCCCTTGCCTGTGGCTTTGCCTCGCCATCGCATTTCTCAAAATGCTACCGGGCGCATTACGACACCACCCCCTATCGGGAACGGGGCACCCATGCGGCGCGGCTGTCCATCTGACAGCAGCGGCCCTTTTTCCTGAATTATGGGGCATTAAGTATGGAAAAGTGATTTATAGGGCTCGCGTTGCGAGGCCTCTTTCCTTTTTGCAGGCCAAAGTCTAGCTTTCGGACGGGATAAATATCCATCAGGGAGAACGAAATGAAAAAAGTACTGCTGGCCTCTGCGGCCACACTCGCACTGACAGGCGCTGCTTTTGCGGGCGGCCATGAGTCCGAAGTAAAGATCGGCGTCATTCTGGGCTTTACCGGCCCACTTGAATCGATCACTCCCGCCATGGGCGCAGGTGCTGAACTTGCCATGGCCGAAGTGACGGCCTCGGGCGCCCTGATGGGCGGCATGACCGTGACGTCGATCCGAGGCGATTCGACCTGCATTGACGCCGCCGCAGCCACCGCAGCAGCCGAACGTCTGATCACCACCGATGGCGTCGTCGCCATCATGGGTGCCGACTGTTCCGGCGTCACCGGTGCGATCCTCCAAAACGTTGCCCGTCCGAACGGCATCGTGATGATCTCGCCCTCTGCCACATCCCCGGGTCTGTCGACCGCCGAGGATGACGGCCTGTTCTTCCGCACAGCACCGTCCGACGCCCGCCAGGGTGTCGTGATGACCGAGGTTCTGATGGACCGCGGCATCACCGAAGTGGCCCTGACCTACACCAACAACGACTACGGCAAGGGCTTGGCCGACGCTTTCGAGGCAGCCTTTACTGCGGCTGGTGGCAGCGTGACGATCAACGCGGCACACGAAGACGGCAAGGCCGACTACTCTGCCGAAGTCGCAGCACTGGCCTCGGCCGGTGGTGAAGTACTTGTCGTGGCAGGCTACACCGACCAGGGCGGCAAGGGGATCATCCAGGCCTCGCTCGATTCGGGTGCGTTTGACACCTTCGTCCTTCCCGACGGCATGGTTGGCCAGCAGCTGGTTGACGATATCGGTTCGGGCCTGAACGGGTCGTTCGGTCAGTACCCCGGCACAGACAGTGCAGGCGCTGAGATGTTCCAGGCTCTCGCTGCCGAGGCAGGCTTTGACGGCACCTCGGCCTTCGCACCCGAAAGCTACGACGCCGCAGCCCTGCTGATGCTGGCAATGGCCAAGGCCGGATCGACCGTTTCGGCCGAATTCGCTCCCTTCGTCATGGAGCTTGCCAACGCACCGGGCGAAGAAATCTTCCCGGGCGAGCTGGCCAAGGCGCTGGAACTGATCGCGGCCGGCACCGACATCGACTACGTCGGCGCCACCGCTGTCGAGCTGATCGGACCCGGCGAATCCGCTGGCAACTATCGCGAGATCGAGATCAACGACGGCGTGATCGAGACTGTTCGCTTCCGTTAAGTCGAAGCGCATATCGGGACGTGGCCCGGGTTGATCCCGGGCCACGTCTTGCCATAAGGCGAGGCGACCGCGACCTCCGGGTCCGGGAACGTCTCTCCAGACAGGGAAGACTGACATGATCGTCGTGCAGGACTTGCACAAGCATTTCGGCGGATTTCGGGCTGTGGACGGGGCCAGCCTAGAGATTGGCAAGGGCACCATCACTGGCCTGATCGGACCGAATGGCGCGGGCAAGACCACGCTGTTCAACGTCATCGCAGGACGCTTGCCCCCCACATCGGGCAAGGTGACCATGGCGGGTGAAGATATCACCGGCCTCCCCCCCCACGAGCTGTTTCACAAGGGCCTGTTGCGCACCTTCCAGATTGCGCACGAATTTTCGTCCATGACAGTGCGGGAAAACCTGATGATGGTCCCCGGTGGTCAGGCCGGCGAAACCCTTTGGAACGCCTGGTTTGGCCGGGGCCGGATCGCCCAGGACGAGGCGGCCCTGCTGAAAAAGGCCGGCGAGGTTCTGGATTTTCTGACCATCTCGCATCTCAAGGACGAACGGGCCGGCAACCTGTCCGGCGGCCAGAAAAAGCTGCTGGAACTGGGCCGTACCATGATGGTCGACGCCAAGATCGTCTTTCTCGACGAGGTCGGGGCGGGCGTGAACCGCACCCTGTTGAACACCATCGGGGACGCGATCGTGCGCCTGAACAAGGAGCGCGGCTATACCTTCTGTGTCATCGAACACGACATGGATTTCATCGGCCGCCTTTGCGACCCGGTCATCGTGATGGCCGAAGGCAAGGTCCTTGCCGAAGGGTCGGCCGAGAGCATCATGCAGAACGAAGCGGTGATCGAGGCCTACCTGGGCACCGGCCTGAAGAACAAGGCCAAGACGGGATGAGCGGGACCGTTTCAATCGCGGCTTTGCCCCTGCAAGTGCCCGAAGGCAAGGATTTGAGTATTTTGAACGAAGCGAAGACACATGGCTGAGCCTTTCCTGATCGGGTCGAACATGACCGGCGGCTACGGCAAGGGTGCAGACATCCTGCATGGTTGCACTATTGGCGTAGAGGCGGGCAAAATCGCCGTGATCGTTGGCCCCAACGGCGCAGGCAAATCGACTGCCATGAAGGCAGTGTTCGGTATGCTGTCCCTGCGGTCGGGCCATGTGAAGATCGACGGCGAGGATATCACAGCCCTGTCCCCCCAGGACCGGGTCGCCCAGGGCATGGCCTTTGTGCCCCAGACCTCGAACATCTTTACGTCGATGACGGTCGAAGAGAACCTTGAGATGGGCGCGTTCCTGCGCCGCGACGACATCCGCGGCACGATGGAGCAGGTCTATGACCTGTTTCCGATCCTGCGCGACAAGCGCCGCCAGGCGGCGGGCGAGCTGTCGGGTGGCCAGCGCCAGCAGGTGGCCGTCGGTCGGGCGCTGATGACACAGCCCAAGGTGCTGATGCTTGATGAGCCCACCGCCGGGGTCAGCCCCATCGTGATGGATGAGCTGTTCGACCGCATCATCGAGGTTGCCCGCGCCGGCATTACCATCCTGATGGTCGAACAGAACGCCCGTCAGGCGCTTGAGATTGCCGATGTAGGCTATGTCCTTGTGCAAGGTGCCAATGCTCATACCGGTGGCGGCGCCGACCTTCTGGCCAATCCTGAGGTGCGCCGCACCTTCCTGGGAGGATGAGGATGCGCGTCCATCGCCTGTGTGCCCTGTTGCCCCTGCTGGGTCTTGTTGCCCCGCTGCCGGCGCTGGCAGAAGGCGCGGTGCAAAGCCTTGCTTGTCTGAGCAACACCGTCTGCACGGCCTCGGGCGCCTGTGTGCCGGACGGGTCCGACTTCACCTTTACCATCACACCGGTCGCCCTTGAGGACAATGGCGTGGCTGTCAGCATGATCAGCTACGGCGATCAGAGTTTTGAGGTGCGCCAGAACGGCCCGCTTGCCCCTTTTGAGTGGAGCGAGGGCGACACCGATCGCCAGACCCTCTTGCCCTCGGGGCCGACCGATCTCGTCTGGCACCAGTTCACCTTTGGCGAGGGCGTCTCTGCCCGTATTCTGTTCCTGACTTGCGAGGCACCTGGCTGATGGACTTTCTCAATGCCATAGTGGCTTTTGCCAATTTCGTCTTTGTCCCCGGCCTTGCCTACGGGGCGCAGCTTGCCCTCGGGGCGCTTGGCGTAACGCTGATCTACGGGATCCTGCGGTTTTCCAACTTTGCCCATGGCGATACGATGGCCTTTGGGACGATGGCCACCATCCTGGTGACCTGGCTGCTGCAATCCTGGGGTGTCAGCTTCGGGGTTCTGCCCACGGCCTTGCTGGCCCTGCCCTTTGGAGTGGCGGCAACTGCGCTGATGGTGCTAGGGACAGACCGCGCCGTCTACAGGTTTTACCGCAAGCAGAAGGCCGCACCTGTCATCCTGGTCATCGTGTCGATGGGCGTGATGTTCGTCATGAACGGGATCGTTCGCTTCATCATCGGGGTCGAAGATATTGGCTTTGCCGATGGTGAGCGGTTCCTGATCAGCGCCCGCACCTTCAAGGAGATGACTGGGCTGGACGAAGGCCTTGCCATCCGGACGACGACGGTCATCACGCTTGTCACCGCCGCGATTTCGGTGGCGCTATTGTTCTGGTTCCTCAACAAAACCCGAACCGGCAAGTCGATGCGGGCGTTTTCGGACAATGAGGACCTGGCCCTTTTGTCGGGCATCAGCCCCGAGCGGGTGGTGGCAGTGACCTGGATCATTGTGGCGGCGCTGGCGACAACGGCAGGGGTGCTTTACGGGCTGGACAAGTCGTTCAAGGCCTTCACCTACTTCCAGCTTTTGCTGCCGATTTTCGCGGCTGCCATCGTCGGCGGCCTTGGAAATCCGCTAGGGGCCATCGCAGGCGGCTTTGTCATCGCGTTTTCCGAGGTGACGGTGACCTATGCCTGGAAAAAGGTGCTGGGCTATGTGTTACCTGACAGCCTTGCCCCCGACAGCCTCGTCCAGCTTTTGTCGACGGACTACAAGTTCGCGGTAAGCTTTGCGTTGTTGATCCTCGTTCTGCTGTTCAAGCCGACGGGTCTATTCAAGGGACAATCGGTATGAGCCAGACAATGCGCAACGTGGTTCTGTTCGGCCTGATGGGGCTTTTGATCGTTGGGACTGGGCTGATGCAAGGCTGGAACCTGGCGTTGACCATTGTGAACATGGGGCTGATCTCGGGGGTGATGGCGCTTGGGGTCAACCTGCAATGGGGATTTGCGGGGCTTTTCAACATCGGGGTCATGGGGTTCGTGGCCTTGGGGGGGCTGGCGACGGTGCTGGTGTCGATGCCCGCCACGCCGGGCGCCTGGAGCGCGGGGGGCATACGGATCCTTTTGTCTCTGGTACTTGGTGCAGCAACTATCGTTGCCGCCGTCCTGGTGCAGCAACGGATGGAAAAGGGACGGATGCGAAGTGTTGCCACGGTGGCGATCCTCGTTATCGGGTTCTTCGTGTTTCGGGCAGCATTTGACCCCGGAGTCGAAGGGGTTGAGGCGATCAACCCCGCCTCCTCCGGGAACCTCGGGGGACTTGGACTGCCGGTGCTGCTTGCCTGGCCCGTCGGCGGGCTGCTCGCCGCTGGGGCGGCCTGGATCATCGGCAAGACGGCGCTTGGGCTGCGGTCGGACTACCTGGCTATCGCTACGCTGGGGATTGCCGAGATCATCCTGGCGGTCATGAAGAACGAGGACTGGTTGGCGCGGGGGGTCAAGAACGTCATCGGCATCCCGCGGCCTGTGGCCTACGAGGTTGAGCTGCAACAAGACCCTGGGTTTATCGAGCGGGCCGCGAGCTTTGGGCTCGATCCTGTCGGGGCCTCGACGCTTTACGTCAAACTTTCATACGGCGTGCTCTTCGCGCTGGTCCTGATCTTGCTTCTTTGGCTGGCGCAGCGGGCGCTGAACTCGCCCTGGGGGCGGATGATGCGGGCGATCCGGGACAATGAGGTGGCGGCCGAGGCGATGGGCAAGGACGTCAAGGGTCGGCACCTGCAGATCTTTATCCTTGGGTCGGCCATTTGCGGGATCGCCGGTGCCATGATGACGACTTTGGACGGGCAGCTCACGCCCACCTCCTATCAGCCGCTGCGCTTCACCTTCCTCGTCTGGGTGATGGTGATCGTGGGCGGCTCGGGCAACAACTTTGGCGCGGTGCTGGGCGGCATGCTGATCTGGTGGCTTTGGGTGATGGTGGAACCGATCGGCCTTTGGCTGATGCAGGTCATCACATCGGGCATGGCCGATGGCAGCTGGCTCAAGGACCACCTGATCGACTCGGCGGCCCAGATGCGCCTTCTGACGATGGGGGTGATCCTGCTCTTGATGCTAAGGTTCAACCCGCGCGGGCTCATACCGGAACGCTAAGAGGCATCGTCTCGCCCATGACCGCCTCCGGCGGGGATATTTGGGATCCGAAGAAGACAGGGCCTTTTTCCAGCTTCTTCGGATCGAACATATCCCGGGGAGCGCCGCAGGCGCGGGGCAGAGCCCCTGAACTTAGCTGTCGAGCTTGCGCAGACGCTTGAACAGGGACGAGGTGTCCCAGCGGTTGCCGCCCATTTTCTGAACCTCTTTATAGAACTGATCCACAAGGGCGGTGACAGGCAGCGATGCCCCTGTCTCGTTTGCGGTATCGAGGCAGATGCCAAGGTCCTTGCGCATCCAATCGACCGCAAAGCCATGTTCGAAGTGATCGTCGAGCATGGTCTCGAACCGGTTGGCCATCTGCCAGCTACCGGCCGCGCCGCCCTTGATCACGTCGACCACCGCCCGGCCATCAAGCCCGGCTTTTTCTGCGAAATGCAGTCCTTCGGACAGGCCCTGAACAAGACCGGCGATGCAGATCTGGTTGACCATCTTGGTCAGCTGCCCCGCACCGCTTTCGCCGAGTCGCTTGCACATTTTGGCATAGCTATCGATCACTGGCTCGGCCTTGTCGTAGGCCGCCTCGTCGCCGCCACACATCACGACGAGCTGGCCGTTCTCGGCGCCTGCCTGACCACCCGATACGGGGGCATCGACAAAGCTGACCCCGATGTCCTGCGCCGCTGCGTAAAGCTCGCGCGTGACCTTGGCCGATACGGTGGTGTGATCGACAAAGGTCGCCCCCTTGGCCATGCCGGCGAATGCGCCGGTGTCGCCCAGGCAGATCGCCCTGAGGTCGTCGTCGTTGCCCACACAGGCCATGACGAAGTCGGCCCCCCGGGCCGCTTCGGCCGGTGTTGCGGCATGGGCGCCACCGTGCTGGGCTGCCCAGGCCACGGCCTTGGCTGCACTCCGGTTATAGACGGTGACCTCATGGCCGGCCTTGGCAAGATGCCCCGCCATCGGATAGCCCATCACTCCCAGACCCAAAAATGCTACTTTCGCCATCAGCTTGCCCCCTCGCGCTTTGCCGGTAAAACGGTTAGCGATACCTATCCGACTTCTGAGGCCCGTCAACCTCGGGTCGCGAGGTTTGAGGAAGTACATGGCCCGTCTGTTCAGATTCTTGCTTCGCTTTACCACTGGCTTGATCCTTTTGGGGGTCGCGGTTCTTGCCCTTGGATACTTCTTTGCCTCCCGCTCGCTTCCGGTCTACTCGGGCACCGTCGAGGCGGCGGGCATCTCGGCCCCCTTGGAAATCGTGCGCGATACCGCAGGCGTTCCCCATGTTTTTGGCCAGACCGACGAGGACATCTTTTTTGGCCTTGGCTACGCCCACGCCCAGGATCGTCTTTGGCAGATGACCATGCTGCGCCGCACCGCCCAGGGCCGCCTGTCCGAGCTGTTTGGCGAACGCACCTTACCTGTCGATATCCTGTTGCGCCGTCTGGACTTTTACAATCTGGCAAGCCGGTCTTTTGCCCGTCAGGACGCCCAGACCCAGGCCGCCCTTGTCGCCTATTCCGCCGGGGTCAATGCCTGGCTGGCCGAGATCAACGAAGGCGCGCGCGGGCGCGGTGCGCCCGAAATGTGGCTGTTCAACCATGCCATCGCCCCCTGGCAGCCGGCTGACAGTCTGGTGATCCTCAAGCTGATGGCCCTGCAGCTGTCCTCGCATCTGGAGGATGAGGTGATCCGCGCCCGGACGTCCCTGATGCTCAGCCCCGAACGGGTGATTGATATTCTGCCCGATGTTCCCGGGACCGGCATCGCCGCCCTGCCCGCCTATGCCGCACTCGTCCCGTCCGAGGACCTGCCTCGTTATGCCGACGGCAGCCGGGCGGAACTGGCTCCCTTCACCCCCGTCACCCTGCGCGACCTTGCCGGAGCATCCAACGCCTGGGCCGCCAGCCCGACCCGGTCGGCAACAGGGTCGACCCTTCTGGCCAATGACCCCCACCTCGGCCTCACCGCGCCCTCGATCTGGTATCTGGCCCGGCTGGAGCTGTCGACGGGCGGCCTCATCGGTGGCACCATTCCCGGCGTCCCCCTGATCCTGACCGGCCGGAGCGAGACGCTGGGCTGGGGCCTGACTTCAACCTACCTTGACGATCAGGACCTGTTTATCGAAGAGGTCAATCCGCAAAACCCAGATGAATATCGCGGTCTGGACGGCTGGGTCCCGTTCGAGACCCGCGATAGCATCATAAATATCAAGGACCGTCCCGGCCTGACCCTGCGCCTGCAATGGTCCGAGAACGGTCCCGTCCTGTCCCCTGACATCTACGACCTGGGGACCATCCGCCCGCCCGGCCATGTCACGACCCTGAGTTGGACCGCCCTCACGGACGAAGACACCTCGATGACCGCCGGCCTTGCCCTGATGCAGTCACGCAATATCAACGAAGCGTTGGAGGCGGCGTCCCAATTCACCGCCCCCTCCCAGAACCTGACCCTGGCGGATCGCAACCGGATCGCCATGGTCACCATCGGGGCGATGCCCCGCCGCGATGCTTCTCATCAAAGCCAGGGCCGCCTGCCCACCCTAGGTTACCTGCCGCAGAACCGCTGGCGTGGCACTTTGCCCTTTTCGGCCAACCCGATCTTCGTGGACCCTCCGGGCGGCCTTTTGGGCAATACCAACAACAAGATCATCGACCGCCCCTTTCCGCTGCATGTGTCATTCGAATGGGGCGACACCCAGCGGATCGAGCGGTGGCGCTTTTTGATGCAAAGCCGCGAGGTGCATACCCGCGAAAGCTTTATCGAGGCCCAGCTTGATACTGTCAGCAATGCCGCCCGGTCTTTGCTGCCTCTGATCGGCGCGGACCTCTGGTTCACCGGTGACGCCGCCCCCGAAGGCACGCCCGAGCGGCAGCGCCAAAGGGCGCTGGTCTTGTTGGCCGAATGGAACGGCGAGATGAACGAGCACCTGCCAGAGCCGCTGATCTATGCCGCCTGGCTTCGCGCCTTGCAGGATCGCCTGATCCGCGACGAACTTGGTCCGCTGGCCAGAGAGTTTCCCCGCATGGACCCCTTGTTCATCGAGCGCGTGTTTCGCGATGTGGACGGGGCTGCGGTCTGGTGCGACGTGATCCAGTCTGCCCCGGTCGAGACATGCACCGACATGGCCCGTATGGCCCTTGATGATGCCATTGTCTGGGTGACGGACACCTATGGTCCCGCGCTTGAGTCCCTGCGCTGGGGCGATGCCCATGAGGCGACCCATGATCATCCCGTACTGGGCGAAGTGCCGGTGTTGAAGTGGTTCGTGAACATCCGGCAATCCACGAGCGGAGGAGACAATACCCTGCAGCGCGGCCGGTTGTCCGGTGTTGACCCCAACCCGTTCCAGAACGTGCATGCGGCGGCCTACCGGGGGGTCTATGACTTTGCTGACCCGGACAGTTCGGTCTTTGTCACCTCTACCGGGCAATCCGGGCACTTTCTGTCGCGCCATTATGACGATCTGGGCGATCTGTGGCGACGGGGCGAATATGTCCCGATGTCCCTCGACCCTGCCTTGGCCCGCGCGGGCGGGATCGGGACGTTGACGTTGGTGCCGCCCGACCAGAATTAGCCTGCGGGCCGCTAAACCTAAGTCAGCGCCCGGGTCATCGCGACACCGGCAACGGCGGTTGTGCCTGTCAACACGGTGCCCCAGGTCAGGTCGGTGATCAGCATCCGCCAGCTCCACCCCTGCAAGGTCGCCATGTTCGAGAATTCGTAGGTGCCATAGCCGATCGCCCCAAAGAAGGCGCCAAGCAGGAAGATCATCCCAAGAGAGGTTCCGTCCCGCAGACCGGGATAAGACACGAACCACAGAAGGCCGGCGACGTAAAACAGGTAGAAGATCAGCGCCGGACCATACCGCGGCGTATCCAGAAGGATCGCCCCGATGTCGCGGTCAAAGACAGGTTTGACGATCAGACGCAGCCCGATGATGTCGAGCCCAAGGAACACCACGACGGTCGAGACATAAAGAATAACGATTTGCATTTCAGCTCCTGAGGCCGCGGGTATCAATGCCCCCGCCCTTCACATGGAGCGAATGCGGCGCGAGGCAAGCATGTGCCACCACGACCGGCACGAGTGCCTTTGCCTAAAGCTTGGCGAACCGGGCCTTTTGGGCTTCTGTCCAACTAACGGTCAGGGTCGAGCCGTCTTCGCCCTGTTCCTCGCCCTCAACAACACCCTGGCTGAACAGCCAGGCCCGTTCGCGGCCCTGGGCAAAGCCAAGGGAAAGCGTTTCGGTGATCAGGGGCGGTTGCAGGGTCTGCGATACCGCATCGAGCAGCCCATCCAGCCCCTCGCCGGTGATGGCCGAAACGGCGAAAAGGCCCTCGGTCCGGTCAGCCTGAACGACAAGCCCGGCCTTTGCGTCCTCTGGAACCAGGTCGATCTTGTTCCAGACCTCAAGCAGCGGCGCGCCTTCGGCCACGCCAAGGCTGTGCAGGATGGTCATGACATCCTGCGACTGTTCAGCACTTTGCGGGTGCGAAATGTCGCGGACATGCAGGATAAGGTCAGCGTCCAAAACCTCTTCGAGCGTTGCGCGGAAGGCGGCAACAAGCTCGGTCGGAAGGTCCGAGATGAAGCCCACCGTGTCGGACATAATGATCTCGGCCCCGCTGGGCAGCGTCACCCGGCGCATGGTGGGGTCGAGGGTTGCAAACAGCATATCCTTGGCCATCACATCCGCCCCGGTCAGGCGATTGAACAGGGTCGATTTGCCCGCGTTGGTATAGCCGACAAGGGCAACAATCGGGAACGGCACCTTGGCGCGGGCTGCGCGGTGCAGGGTGCGGGTCCGGGCAACCTTGTCCAACTGCCGCTTGAGGCGGACAAGCTGATCGTCAATCGCGCGACGGTCGGATTCAATCTGCGTTTCCCCCGGGCCACCCACAAAGCCCAGACCACCGCGCTGGCGTTCCAGGTGGGTCCAGGCGCGGACAAGGCGGGTGCGCTGGTAGCTGAGGGCGGCCATCTCGACCTGGAGCACACCTTCACGGGTGCGGGCGCGGTCGGAAAAGATCTCAAGGATCAGGCCGGTCCGGTCCAGGAGTTTGACTCCCCATTCCTTCTCCAGGTTACGCTGCTGAACGGGGCCGACGTGGCCATCAATCAGGACCAGCTCGACCTCGGCCGCCTTAAGGCGCTGGCGCAGTTCCTCGATCTTGCCCGAGCCGAAGAGCATACCGGGATGGATGCGCGGCAGGCGGACAACCTCTGACCCGACCACCTCAAGGCCCGGCAAAGCGGCGGCCAGGGCAATCGCCTCGTCCAGCGCGGGTTCCGCGGCGCGGCGGTCGCGGACTGCCTTTACATCGGGATGAATGACCCAGGCGCGCGTGATCGGTTCAGCCCGGTCAACCATGGCCTGTTCGCGACGAACCACAAACAGGTCGTCGTCGTCCTCAGTGTCTGGGCTGGCGTCCTGTGGATCGTCCTGCCCCATTTGAGTTACCATTTGGCTTATTCTTCGCCGTCATAAAGGTTTATCGGCTGGGCCGGCATTATCGTCGAAATCGCACTCTTGTAGACAAGTTGCGATTGCCCATCGCGGCGCAATAGCACGCAAAAGCTATCAAACCAGGTGATTACGCCCTGAAGCTTGACGCCATTAATCAAAAAGATCGTCACCGGAACCTTTGTCTTGCGGACGTGGTTAAGAAACGCGTCCTGCAGGTTCTGCTTATCGGTGGCCATGGCAGTTGGTCCTTTTGTTCTTGCGGCCGCGGATCGGCCTTCCTTCATTTTGTGCAAGTATGTCGCGCAAACAACAGACATTCCAGCCCAAAAAGAGTGGCGTCACAGGCGGTTGCTTAGGATCGCCAGAATTCCGGGTTCAACAAGGCGATGATAGCAAGGGTCTCCATGCGGCCCAAAACCATGGCAAACGCCAAAACGGCCTTCGCCATTTCCGGGATTCCAGCGTAAGAGATCGGATGTTCGGCGGCCACGGAGGCAAGCGGACCAGCCGTCGACAGGGCCGAAACCGCCAGAACCATCGCCGTTTCAAACTGCACGCCCGTTGCGGTAAGCATCAACATGACGGCCGCTATACTAAGCGCGAACAGCATAAAAAAGATCCAGCTGATATAGGCCCCTTGCCGCCGGATCAAACGGGCCTCTTGTCCCGATCCGCCAACGGAATTTGGATGTACCAACCTTTCAAGCTCTCGTTCGCCGTGGCGGAAAAGGGCGTAGACCCGCAAAAGCTTGACCCCGCCCGCCGTGGTTGCGACCCCGCCCCCGACGAGGGCCAGCCCGACAAGGATAAGGCCCGGCGTCTCAAGCCCTGACCAGTCGCGGGCATCAAGCCATTCAGCGGATTCGAACCCTGTCGTCGACAGGAATGACAAAACCGTAAAGATCGCCCCCCAAAGGGCTGCAAGCGCAGAGCGCAGGTCCGTCCCGGCGGCATCTTCGGCCGCCCCCACGAAATGGCGCAAGATCAAAAGGGTCGGCACAATGACCACCAGGGCAAAGGCCATCTGAACCTCTGGATCCTTCCACAGTTTGCGATTGTCGTTGCTGAACAGACCCGCAGAAAAGGTCAGCCGGGATATGCCAAACGCCAAAAACACAAAGATCAGCATTTCGCCAACCACGCCCGAGGTCCCGTAATGCGTACCCCCGATCGGTGAGATGCCCGAGGTGGCCATGACGGACATGGCGTGGCAGATGGCGACAAACGGGATCTCGCCTGCCGCCAAAAGTCCAACCCACAACGCGGTGGTCAGCCCAACATAGACCGGGATCAGGGCGCGGCCATAACGCAACAGCCGCTCGGACGTATCGGCGCGGCGATTGATCTGTGTGTGGGTCTGGCGCGTGTCGGTGGCGCGCATGCTTGACCGGACCTCGAACCCGCCGATGTTCAACGGGGCCAGGATCGCCAATGCGGCAATCCAAGTCAGCAGCCCGCCCAGCCAGCCCACCAAGGCCCGCCACAGATGCAGCGACGGCGCGATGCGTTGGGGATTGTCGTAAAGCGTGGCCCCTGTGGTGGTAAAGCTCGACACCATTTCGAACCAGGAATTCAGGAAAGAGGCGCTGCGCGACGCCTCGTGAAACGGCAGGGCAAAGACGACCGGCATGAAGATGAAGGTTGCGACCAGCGTGCTAAGCTGCGTCCGCGCCAGGTTCGACGGCCTGCGCCCCTGTGTCGCAAGCCCGATCAGCAGCGTCACAACGCAACCGATGATCGTCCCGTATAGAAAGATGCGTCCGGTGAAATAGTCCGACCGGCTCCAGGCGTGCAGCGCAGGAAGGATCATGGCGGCAGAGCCGATGCCCATGATGATGACGAATAACGGGACAGACCCGAGCGTCGATGGGGTATCCTTACGCGACTGCATCAGAAAAAGTCGATTGAGACCTGCAGGAGCCTTTCGACCTCTGGCACGTCGGCGGCCATTGAGAAAATCGCAATCACGTCGCCTTCGTCGATCCGGGTGGCACCGGTCGGCTTCACAACGGTGCCCGACTTCATCACCGCACCGACAAGGACACCTTCGGGAAAGCTGATGTCACCGATCCGCTTGCCTGCAATGGGCGAGGTTCCCAGCACCTGGGCCTCGATCACTTCGGCCTCCGCATCGCCCAGCGAATACACGCCGCGCACCCGCCCGTGCCGGATGTGGCGCAGGATAGACGAGACTGTTGTTGCACGAGGGTTGATGTAGGCGTCGATATCCAGCGGCCCCATCAGGGGAATCAGCGTCGGGTCGTTGGTCAGGCAGATCGCCATCTTGGCCCCAAGCGCCTTGGCCCGCACGGCTGCAAGCAGGTTCGTCTTGTCATCATCGGTCACGGCCAGAACGGCATCGGCGTTGGTGATCCCCGCCTCTTCCAGAATCCCAGCGTCAAGCCCGTCGCCATGGAGAACAATCGTCCTGTCCAAGGCATCGGCAGCGCGTTCTGCGCAGGCCCTGTTGCGTTCGATAACCTTCACGCGCACCCGGTCTGTCCGGCTTTCAAGTGCGCGGGCCACACCAAGCCCGACATTGCCGCCCCCGATGATTACCACCCGCTCTTGCTTGGTCTGGGTCTTGCCAAAAATCTCGAGGGTGCGTGCCATATCCTCCGTATCGGCAAGAAGGTAGCAGTCATCCTGGGCATAGATCTGGTCGCCTGCGGCGGGGGCGAACAGGCGTCCGTCGCGGCGAATACCCACCACAATGGCCCGCAGGGTTGAAAAGAGGTCTGTCAATTGCCGCAACGGCGTATTGATGACCGGGCAATCCTCGTCGATGGTGATGCCCAAAAGCTGGGCCTTGCCGTCGAAAAAGCTTTCGATGTCGAAGGTCGCAGGCGCTGACAGCCGCTGCAACGCAGCCTCGGCCACCTCACGCTCGGGCGAGATGACAACGTCGATGGGCAGATGGTCTCGGCGGTAAAGATCGGAATAGATCGCATCAAGGTAGCTTTTGGCCCGCAGGCGGGCGATCTTGCGCCGGATTGAAAACACCGAATGGGCCACCTGGCAGGTGACCATATTGACTTCGTCGCTATGGGTCGCGGCGATGATCATGTCGGCGTCCCGCGCCCCTGCCCGCTCCAGCACGTCCGGGTAGCTGGCAAAGCCGGCAATCCCCTGCACATCCAGCGTGTCGGCCGCGCGACGCACAAGGTCTGCGTTGCTGTCCACGACGGTGACGTCGTTCCGTTCGCCAGACAGATGGCGGGCAATCTGCCAGCCGACCTGGCCTGCGCCGCAGATGATGACCTTCATGTCCGAACAATCCTGTCCTTGGGTGCGTTCCGTGCATGGCAGAGGGCCATGACACGGTCAATGGATAGTGACGTAGCGGGAATATCGCCTAGAATTCCTCTTCGTTCGCGTCGGTTTCCAACTGGGCAATACGCCCCCCCGACCGGGATGAGGTCACAACCCCTAGGCTCTTGAGTTTGCGGTGCAGTGCGGACCGTTCCATCCCCACAAAAGACGCCGTCCGGGAAATGTTGCCGCCGAACCGGTTGATCTGGGTCAGCAGGTACTCCCGTTCGAACAATTCGCGGGCTTCGCGCAGGGGAAAGGTGGCCAGCCCGCCCGACAGGACAACCCGGCCTTCCTCGGCCCCGGTCTCTTCTAGGCTGGGCAGTTCCTTGGCCGTGATTGGCCCATTACTTTCTCCAAGGATAAGAACACGTTCCACCACGTTCTTAAGCTGGCGGACGTTGCCTGGCCAGACCATCGTCTGCAAAAGCGCGCGGGCATCCTCGGCCAGTTTCCGGGCGGGCAATCCTTGGGTCTTGTTCAGCACGTCGATGAAATGTTCCGCCAAAAGCGGGATGTCCTCTCGCCGTTCTTCAAGGCTGGGCACCGCGATGGGGACGACATTTAGACGGTGAAACAATTCCTGACGCAGTTGGCCGTTCTGGATTGCCTCTGCCAGATCCTTGTTCGAGCTTGAGATGACCCGCAGATCCACCTGGACCTTCTCGCCCCCGCCGACCCGTTGAAAGCTTTGATCGACAAGAACACGCAGGATCTTGGACTGGGTGCCCAAAGGCATCTCGGCCACTTCGCCAAAGTAGATGACACCGCCATTGGCCTGTTCCAAAAGGCCCTTTTCAACTCCGCCTTCACGGCTTTCGCGGCCAAAGAGAACCTCTTCCATCCGATCCGGCTCGATCGAGGCCGACGACACGGTGACGAAGGGGGCGCTGGCACGGTTGGAGTTGGCATGGATATAACGGGCCGCGATCTCCTTGCCCGACCCGGGCTGGCCGGTCAGCATGATCCGGCCATTGGACTTGGTCACCTTGTCCAACTGCGCGCGCAGGGCACGGAACACGGCGCTGTCACCCAACATCTCTGACGGCGGAGCATCCCCGCGCTTCAATTCGATGTTCTCACGGCGCAGGCGCGAGGTTTCCATGGCCCGGCGAATAACGACCATCAACTGGTCGATATTGAAGGGTTTTTCGATAAAGTCATAGGCCCCTTGCTTGATCGCCGCGACAGCGATTTCGATGTTGCCATGACCCGAAATGATGACGATTGGAATATCGGGGTGTTCGCGCTTGACGGTCTTGAGGATGTCGATCCCGTCCATCCGGCTGTCCTTGAGCCAGATGTCGAGGATCATCAAGGCTGGCGGCTGGGCTGCGATCTCGGCCATGCATTGGTCCGATGTCCCTGCCAGCCGGGTGGTAAACCCCTCGTCCTTCAGAATATCCGAGATCAATTCCCGGATGTCGCGTTCATCGTCGGTAATCAGGATGTCGCTCATTTGGGCCCCTCTGGTTTCTTATTCGGCCGCCCGCGTGGATGCGGTCAGCATTGGTAGGTTGATGACGGCCATCGCACCGGCGTGCGATTGGCCTTCGAACACCTCGGCGTCTGTCAGGGACAGGCTGCCACCATGTTCTTCGATGATCTTCTTGACGATAGGCAGGCCAAGGCCCGTGCCCTTGTCGCGGGTGGTGACATAGGGCTCAAACAGGCGAGCCCTGTCTTCGGGAAGGCCAGGGCCGTTGTCCTGAATGGTCACACGTACAGTGCCGTCGTGGCATGTCAGGTTCACCCGGATCTCTGGGGTGAAACCTTCTGGCGCAGCATTTTCTTGCATATTTTCGATTGCTTCGCCTGCATTCTTGAGAAGGTTGGTCAGCGCCTGGCTGATCATCGTTTCGTCAATCTCGGCCATCACCGTCTCGTGGCCAAGGTCGGACACGAAGGTCACGTTGGGCTGCCCGGCCTCCTGAAGCGTGACCGCATCGCGCACCAGTGCCGTCAGGTCACTTGCCCGCCGTTGCGGTTCGGGCATGCGAGCGAACTTTGAAAACTCATCCACGATCCGGCGCAGGTCGTTGGTCTGGCGCACGATGACATCGGTCATCTGCTCAAGACTGGCGGCATCCTCGCCCACCCGGTCGCGGAACTTGCGCTTGATCCGCTCGGCCGACAACTGAATAGGGGTCAGCGGGTTCTTGATCTCATGGGCAATGCGCCGTGCCACATCGCCCCATGCCGCCATCCGTTGGGCCGATACGAGGTCCGTGACGTCATCAAAGGCGACAACGTAGCCCTCAAGCGCCCCATCCTCGGAGCGGCGGGGCGACATTCGGACAAGAAGGGATTCCTGCTTGCCGCCCCGGTTCATCCCGATCTGACTTTGCACCGTGTCTCGCCCTTCAAAGCGCAGTTGGTCGAAAAGCGCCGCAAACTCGGGGATTGCATCGGTAAGGGCCAGGGACTGCTGGTCATCGGTGATGCCAAGTACCCTCTGGGCCGAGCGATTGGCAAAGGTAATCTCGCCCTCCGGATCAACGCCAACAACACCCGACGTGACCGACGAAAGCACTGAATCGAAAAGCCGCCGCCGCCTTTCGATCTGTTGCGTATTCTCAAGCAAGGCATTTCGCTGCCCCTTGAGCTGGGTGGTCATCTGATTGAAATAGTGGCCAAGTTGCGAGATCTCATCGTCGCCGTCCTCTTCGATCACTTGCACATCAAGATCACCCGCACCGACCCGCTGCGAGGCGTTGACAAGCCGCCCGACCGGCTGGGCCAATCCATCGGCAAACCACAAGCCAAGCCAGATTGCCGCAAGGATCAGGATGACGGCAAAGCCCAGGTACAAAAGGCCAAATTCAAACAGCAACCGCCCCCGTTCACTTTCAAGCTGGACGTAAAGGGCAACCGTCGCCTGTGTGTCATCCAACAGCGCCAGAATGCCCCCGTCCACAGAGCGGGTAACGTAAAGATACCGGTCCACAAACGCGGTCAGAGGGATCAGGGCGCGGAATTCGTTGTTCGGATAGTCTTCGATGATGAAGATGCCGTCCTCGAGGGCCTTGTCAAAGTCGCCGGGATCAGGCCGCTCGTAGCCAAATTCATAGGATCGCGCCCCTCGGGCCCGGATCGCCCCAGATCCATCCAGTACAAAGGCCTCGGTCAATCCCCGTTCGATCTGCGGCTGCAGCACCCCCAGCGTCTGACGCAGGTCGCCGTCGGTCATGAAAAAGTTTCGCTGCCGTTCCGCATCGAGATAGGAGGCCAACTCTTGCCCGTCGCGGGTCAGATCGGTGCGGTGTTCCTCTTCATAGGCCTGCGCCGCCTGAAGCGAGCTGCCAAGGACATTGCGCACCCGCTCGGAAAACCAGCCTTCAAGGCCAACATTGATCGTCAGAACCGAAAAGACGGCCACAAGGACTGTTGGGATCAGAGCCAGCAGGACAAACACGCCTGTCAGCCGCAGGTGAAGTCGGGAACCGGCGGACTTTGCATTCCGCGCCGCCACCATGCTTGCGATCCGCCGCGACACGAGGGCCGCGACAACCAACACATAGACAAAGTCAGCCAGAAGTACGATCCGCAACGTCGGCTCCGACCCGCCCTGATCCAACGGCCCCAGCACGACATAAGTCAGGGCTGTCAGGATCGGGCCCAGGGCAACAAGGCCAAGAGTGGCGGCATTCTGAATGCGCCGCTGACGCCGCCAGCGGGAAAACTTTGTAAAACGTCTGCCGGTCAGGGACCGATGCACTACACTACCGCCTTGTTGATGGAGGATGGGTCCCTGTGTCGGGTTGCCGCCCTCACCGCCGCTGCGCCGCGTCCCGCGCGCGACGCAGAATCTGCGTCCGGGCGGTCACGGTTCTGTTGCGGTTTTACATCAACTTTCGGCGCCGAGTCACGCGGATATCCAGATCTGTGATCTTCTTGCGCAAGGTATTGCGGTTTATCCCAAGTAAAACAGCACATTTAGCCTGATTTCCGCCGGTGGCATCGAGGGCAAGTTCGATCAAAGGCGTCTCAACCTCGCGCAGAATCCGTTGGTAAAGGCCTGGTGGCGGCAACACACCGCCATGCAGGTCAAAGTAGCGGCGCAGGTGTTTTGCCACCGACGTCGTCAGCTTTTCGCCTTCACCACCGCCGCGCAGCGGCTCCATCGCTGGCTGGTTGCCCAGAACGGCTTCGACCTCGGCCCGGCTGATTTCTTCTTCGGGGGCCGTCACGACAAGGCGGCGAACCGCGTTCTCCAGTTGGCGGACGTTGCCCGGCCAGCTATAGGTACGCACCAGATCTAGGGCCGTCGGGGCCAGGCGGCGGATGGCAAATCCATCCCGCTCTCCCCGTGCAAGGAAATGTTCCGCCAGCAAGGGGATGTCATCTACCCGCTCGCGCAGCGAGGGCACGGCGATGTTCACGCCAGACAGTCGATAGAACAGATCCTCACGAAAGCCGCCGTTTTCCATCCGCCCCATCAGGTCAATCTGGCTGGTCGACATGATCCGGGGCGCGTTGTCGCCCAAAGCGTCAAGCATGCGCACGATGCGGGCCTGAGAGTCGTCGTCAAGATCACCGACTTCATCGAACAGGATCGACCCGCCCCGAGCGCGGCTAAGAACCATGGAGGGGCCATCGGCGCCTTTCAGGTCCGAGGCATCGACAGTGACAAACGGCAGGCTGCGCCGGTCGGAAAAGTCATGGATGGCGCGGGCGATCAGGGATTTGCCGGTCCCGCTTTCGCCGGTGATCAGTACCGGAAGGGTGGTGTTCATCACCCGCGCGACAAGACGGTAAAGCGCCTGCATCGCCGGGGTCCGCCCCACCAGTGGCAGATCGCCGGTCGAATCGTCCTCGACAGCTTCGCCTTTGCGTATCGGAGCCCGCCGTTTGACCTCAAGTGCGCGGGCAGCCCGCTTCATCAGGTCGGGTAGGTCGAACGGCTTGGGCAGGTAGTCATAGGCCTCGGCCTCGGCTGCCTGAATGGCGGTCATGATGGTGTTTTGCGCCGAAATCACGATAACAGGCAGGCCCGGCCGCGCCTTGGAGATAAGGGGCAATTGGTCCAGCCCGTTTCCATCGGGCATGATCACGTCCGAAATGACAAGATCGCCTTTGCCCTCATCGACCCAGCGCATCAGGGTAACGAGTGAGGAGGTGGCATGAACCTTGCACCCGGCACGCGTCAGTGCCTGCGTCAGGACGGTGCGGATGGTGCGGTCATCGTCAGCGACAAGTACAGTTCCGTCCATTATGTGTCTCCGGCAGTTGGGGTATCATCGTTTTCTGGCAATTCAGGCGGGGCGACGGGCAGCGAGATGCGGAACACAGTCCGCCCCGGCACGCTGTCGACCGATATCCAGCCGCCGGCCTGTCCGATCAGCTTGGACACGAGGGCAAGGCCAAGGCCTGTCCCGTTTTCGCGACCCGACACAAAGGGTTCAAAAATGTCCGCCGCGATCTCGGGCGGCAGGCCCGGACCATCATCGATCACCTCGATCTGAAGCGGTAGCCGGGCGTGCGATCCATCCGGGCGGCGCACCCGCAACGAGGCCTCGTAAAAGGTGTGCAACCGGATCACGCCGCCAGATGACCCTGCTTCGGAGGCATTCTTGAGAAGGTTCAACAACACCTGCAGTAACTGATCTGAATCGGCCAGGGTCCGGGGCAGCGAGGGATCATAATCCTCGATGAACATCATATGCGCCCCGAATCCGACCGCAGCCGACTGGCGGGCCCGGTCCAGAACGTCGTGAATGTTCACCGGTTTGAGCGCGGGCGGGCTGAGGTTACCGAACAGTTCGACCTGTTCCAGCAGCTTCACGATCCGGCGGCTTTCCTCGACGATCAGGTCGGTCAGTTCGCGGTCACCGTTGCTAAGGCCCATCGACAAAAGCTGTGCCGCCCCGGTGATCCCAGCCAGCGGGTTCTTGATTTCATGCGCCAGCATTTCCGCCATGCCGATCACCGACTTGGCTGCCTTCGCCGAAGAGGCGTTTTGCGTGATCCGGCTGGCGATTTCGCGCGGCGAGATCATCATGATCATCAACCCGTCGGAGCCTTGCAAATGCGAGAACTGGATGTTGGACAGCATCGGGGGCCGCTGGCTGCTGCCGACCTCCACGTCGTTGACGAAAAGTGGCGATCCCTGCTCCCGTGCCCGTGCAAAGGCCAGGCGCAGGCCGTCGTCGATGCTCAGGCTGTCCCACAGAACCTTGGCCTCAAGGGAACGGGCCGACAGGTTCAGAAAGGATTCCGCCGCCGGGTTCGTCTCAAGGATCGTGTCGTCAGGCCCCAGCAAAAGCGCCGGAACTGGAAGGGAGGCCCAAAGATCGGTATCAATAATCATGCCGCCGCCCTGTCCGTATCAGTCAGGGCATCCGGCAATAGCGCCAGCACCTGTTCCGGTGTTGTGGCCGTCAGAACCGGTCGCCGCTGCGCGTCGCAGGTTCCGGCCGTGTCCATGTACCAACCCAGATGCTTGCGCGCGACGCGCAGTCCCAGATCGGCACCATAGAACGACAGCATGGCCTGATAATGCTCGGCCACCATATCGGCAAAGGCCTTGTCCTTGGGCACCTGCGGGGCCGGTGTGCCCCAAAGCGCGGCGGCCGTCAGGGCAAGCTGCCAGGGCCGCCCCTGCGCCCCCCGCCCTATCATCACGCCGTCCGCGCCAGACTGGTCCAGCGCGGTGCGCGCGGTCTGGGCGTCAACGATATCCCCGTTGGCAATAACGGGGATCGACACCGCTGCCTTGATCGCCCGGATCGCGGCCCAGTCGGCCTTGCCCTTGTAAAACTGTTGCCGGGTGCGGCCGTGGATGGTGACCATCTGGATGCCCGCCGCCTCGGCCCGGCGGGCGACGTCGGCGGCATTGAGGCAATCGTGATCCCAACCCAATCGGGTCTTGAGGGTAACCGGCACCTTGACCGCCCCGACCACAGCCTCGATCAGCCGCAGCGCATGATCGGGGGTACGCAGAAGCGCCGAGCCAGAATAGCCGTTGGTCACCTTCTTGGCCGGACAGCCCATGTTTATGTCGATGATCCGGGCGCCATTCGCCTCGACCATGCGGGCGGCCTCTGCCATCCAATGGGCCTCCCGGCCGGCCAGTTGGACGGCTGTGTCGCTTTGATCCAGTCCCAGTTCGGCCCGCTCCCGGACGCCGGGTTTGCCCTGCATCATCTCTTGGCTCGCGACCATTTCAGACACGACCCATCCGGCCCCAAAGCGGCGCACAAGTTGGCGAAACGGCAGATCCGTGATACCAGCCAAAGGCGCAAGCGCGATTGGCGGCGCAATCGAATGCCCCGCTAGCGTGAGTGTGACTGTCTCTCCCAATGTCAGTACCGTTTGCCCATAAGTTGTGCGCTTGCAGCCAATCTAACCCGAACGGATAACAACGACAACGAATGCAAGCCACAATTAGCAACAACCAAATGCATATGCCTTATTTTTAGGCGACACCTATGGGCAACTGAGGATTTGCACGCCCGCCCGTCAGCCTCTAGGTATCTGGCAAGAACAGGATGAGGCGGTCATGCAGATTGCAGCGGTGGTGGTTGCGGCCGGTCGGGGCGTGCGGGCGGGGGGTGATGTCCCCAAGCAATGGCGCCTTTTGGGGGACAGGGTCGTTCTGGCCCATACCCTGGACGCCCTCAGGGCGGTGGATCGGATCGGTCCCTTGTGCCTTGTGATTCACGCTGACGATCAGGCCCGACTGTCTGACCTTGATCTGACCGGTGTTACGGTGGTGACGGGCGGGGCGACGCGCGACGCCTCGGTCCGGGCCGGACTTGAGGTGTTGGAGGGCGACGCCCCCGACCTGGTCCTGATCCACGATGCCGCCAGACCGGTGCTGCGTCCCGCACTGGTGGAGCGTGTCATTGCCGGGCTAGGGCAGCACGATGGTGCAGCCCCAGCGGTGCCTGTCACCGATGCGCTATGGCTTGGTACCGAGGGGCTTGTGACCGGAACGCAGGACCGCACCGGCCTGTGGCGGGCGCAAACCCCACAGGGGTTTCGCTTTGCCCCGATCCTTGCCGCCCACCGCAGCCATTCGGGCAGCGCCGCCGATGACGTCGAGGTTGCCCGCGCGGCGGGCATGGACGTTGCCATCGTGCTGGGCGATGAAGAGAACATAAAGATCACCGGCCCCGACGATTTTGCCCGCGCCGCGCGGGCCCTTGGGCAAGACGCAGGACAACAGATGGATATCCGGACTGGCAATGGGTTTGACGTACACCGCTTTGGGCCGGGCGATCATGTCTGGCTTTGCGGGGTAAAGGTGCCCTTCGGACGCGCCCTTCAGGGCCATTCGGACGCCGATGTCGGCATGCATGCCGTCACGGACGCGATCTACGGCGCTTTGGCACGGGGGGACATAGGGCAGCATTTCCCCCCCTCTGACCCCCAGTGGAAAGGGGCGGAAAGCCATATCTTCCTTGCCCATGCCTGCGCCCTGTCCCGCGAGATGGGGTTCACCATCACCCATGCCGATTGCACCCTGATCTGCGAAGAGCCCAAGATTGGCCCCCTTGCCCAGGCCATGCGGGCCGAAATGGCGCGGATCATGCAGATCGACATCGATAGGATGAGCGTGAAGGCCACGACCTCGGAACGTCTTGGCTTTACCGGGCGGGGCGAAGGGATCGCGGCCCTCGCCACAGCAACACTGGTGAAATCATGATGCACCTTATCGCGACATTCGGCGGGATCGGGACCCTGCGCCCTGCCCCTGGCACCTGGGGGTCGCTGGCCGCCCTGCCCTGCGCCTGGGTGCTCATGGTGCTGGGCGGACCCTGGCTGTTGGTTGCCGCGACACTGGTGATTCTGCCCCTTGGCTATTTCGCCGCGCTCGAAGAAATCCTGGCGACCCGCGACACCGACCCCTCCTGGGTGGTGATCGACGAGGTGGCAGGCCAATGGATTGCCCTTTGGCCGGTCGCCTTTGGCGCGGCGATGATGAATGCCGCGCCAAGCGCCCTTTGGCCCGGTTGGGTCGCGGGTTTTGCCCTGTTTCGCCTGTTTGACATCGCAAAGCCCGGCTGGGTCGGTCGGGCCGACCGGCGCGGCGATGCGCTGGGGCTGATGCTGGACGATGTGATTGCCGGGGTCTTTGCCGCCCTTGGCGTGATCGTTCTGGCCGGCCTCGCTCATGGGGCGATGCGGTTGCTATGACGAGGGCCGAGACCCTCTTGGCGGCGGCCCGCGCCAAGGGCCTCTGGATCGCCACGGCCGAAAGCTGCACTGGCGGGCTTGTGGCTGCGGCCATAACCGATGTGCCGGGATCGTCGTCCATCTTTGACCGGGGCTTTGTCACCTATACCAATGCCGCAAAGGTCGAGATGCTGGGCGTGGCTGTCACCACGCTAGATCGTCATGGCGCGGTCAGCGAAGAGGTCGCCGCCGAAATGGCCGAAGGTGCCCGCACAAGGTCAGGCGCCCAGATCGCCGTGTCGATCACCGGCATCGCAGGCCCCGGCGGGTCAGAGCATAAGCCGGAAGGCCGGGTCTGCTTTGGTCTGGCCACGGAACAGGGCGTCAAAACCGAACTGCTGGACTTTGGCCCGCTTGGCCGGGCGCAGGTGCGTATCGCGGCGCGGGACCATGCCCTTGATCTGCTGATCAGGGCGGTTGAGGCCGCCTGATTGCCCACTATGGTCTAGGCCGATCCGATCAACCCGACAAAATCGGCCAGCTTGCCCGCGTTTATCGCGCCCTCCAGTGCATCCGCCAAGGTGGTCAGCGCCCGCGCCTTGCTCCTGATCTTGTCCGCCCGCACCTCTAGCGGCAGAGGGGCGTCGAGGTCGTGAAACAGCACTTCGGTCTGACCGCCCTGCAAGGTCAGGATGACCCTTGCCTGCATCTCAGTCAGGTCGCTGTCGGCAGTCACATGAACCCGGTCGCGCAGGGCAACAAGGTCAGGCCGCGCGGCGGTGGCATCGGCAAAACTGCTGATCGCCCCAGTCGCCACACCGCTTAGCGCCATCGCGGCGGTCAATCGGTAGCTGAACTTTGCCTCTAGCCCCGTTGCGGGTTCGGCGATGTTGCAGACGGTCAGCCAGCGGGGATGGGTCTGAATGTCGATGCGCGCGACCACGCCCGGTGCGGTAGATGCACCGGCCAGCGCCTCAAGCATGGCATGAAGGCCGTGGCAGCAGGCGTGAAACTTTTGACTGACAGTCGGGAAAAGCCAAGTGTCACCCATACCGGAAAACCCCGAAAGGTCCGCCGCGCCGTGGTGGGTGGGGCCAAAACCCTGATCGCCCGAAAGACCCAGCGTCGAAGAGGTCATCCCAGCCCGGGCCAGACGCGCCGCCTCGACCCCGGTTTCGGCGGCAAGGCCAGCGTTGTAGGGTTTGCCCATGGTCCCGAACTGCGACTTCAACCCCGAGGCGCGGGTTGCGGCAAGGCCAAGGGCCTGCACCGTCTGGTCCTGATCCAGCCCCATCAACCGCGCAGCGGCCAGTGTCGCACCAAAGGCACCGGCGGTGGCGGTCTGGTGAAACCCGGTCTGGTAATGACCCCGGCCCAGCCAGACGCCAACCCGGACGGAGGACTCTACCCCGACTAGGGCAGCGGCAAGGAATGCCGCCATATCCGCCCCTTCCGCCTCGGCCACGGCAAGGGCAGCTGGCAGGATGCCAACGGAAGGGTGCCCGATGTGGGCAAAATGCGTATCGTCGAAATCGAGCGCGTGCGAGGTCGTGCCATTGACAAGGGCCGCCCGGGGGGCTGGAACCCGCCCGCCACCAAAGAGGGTTGCCTGAGCGCGGCCCGCGTCCTCGATCGCCATCGCATGGCAAAGGCGGGCCACATCCTCGGACCGGCCCGCAAGGCCACAGGCCGCCCAATCCAGAACCGATAGGCGCATGACCGCCAAAGCGGTAGGATCGGTCACGGGGCCATGGGCGAACCGTGCCAGAAGAACCTCAGGTGGTGACATGGATGGGTCCTGCCTCTTCTAGCCTGCGCCATGCAGAGCCTGAGCGCGACGCTCAAACGCCCTGACAACCCGCTGCATCGCCTCGTTAAAGAACATGCCCGCCGCCCCTTGCAGCAGGCGGTTGCGAAATTCGAAGTCGACGAAAAAGCTGACTTCGCAGCCCCCCTCCACATCTGTGAACTGCCAGCGGCTTTGCAGATAACGAAAAGGGCCGTCGATGTATTCCGTGTCAATCTGGCGCTTGGCGGGCCAAAGGGTGACTTTGCTCCCGAACTTTTCGCGGAACACTTTGAACGAAATCACGAGATCGGCCAGCATGACCAGATGATCCCCCTTGTCCTCGGTCGAGCGGATCCGCGCCGCGGCGGTCCAGGGAAGGAACTGGGGGTAAGAGGCCACATCGGCCACCAGCGCATACATCTGGTCGGCGGTATAGGGCAGGACGCGGGTCTCGGAATGGGTGGGCATCGGTATTGGTCCGTCAAAACTGGTCCCCCTCCATGTCAGACCTTTTCCGCCTTTATCAAGGGCGTCGTGGTGCCGCACGGGGCAGGTCCGTCCTTGCAGCCGTGGTTTTTCGACCTGTCTGACGGGGCGCTCTGGACCCCGCAGCGCAGAGACGGCATGGTGCGCGCAAGGGGAGACTGCATCACATGACCCAGCGTGCCTATGTCATCGACCAGATGATTTCTGCCAAATCCATTGCTGCCCGCATCGAGGGGCTCGCCCGCGAAATTGCGGCGGAATTCGAAGGCACCGACAAGCTTGTCGTTGTCGGCCTTTTGCGCGGATCGTTCGTGTTTATCGCCGATCTGGTGCGCGAACTGGACCTGCCAGTCGAGGTCGATTTCCTTGAGGTTTCGTCCTATGGCGATGCCATGGAATCAAGCCGGGAGGTCCGGGTCCTCAAGGATCTGCGCGGCAAGATTGAGGGACGCGATGTTCTGGTGGTCGAGGATATCGTCGACACCGGCCATACACTGGCCCATGTGTCCAAATTCCTCAAGAATCGGTCCCCTGCCCGGCTCCGCACCATCGCGCTTCTGGACAAGCCGTCGCGGCGCGAGGTGGATTTTGCCGCCGACTGGATCGGCTTTTCCATTCCTGATGAATTCGTCGTGGGCTACGGGATCGACTATGCACAGCGCAACCGCAACCTGCCGTTCATCGGCAAGGTGCGGTTTACCGAAGACTAGGGCAGTGAACTACCTGACCTGGCTTTTGCGGGCCAAGCGCTGGGTGGCCCGGCCGCCCTCAACCCAAAGGGTGTTGATGGTGCTTGGCATCGTCGTCGTTTGCCTGGTCCTCTTTGCGATCGAGCGGACGGTGGGCTGGCCAGATAGCCTCACAGCGGACCGGATGCGTGTCCCGAGGGTCTATTGATCTAACCCTTTCAGCCAGGGACCGACGCCGATTAGCACCTCGGCCAGCCGTGCCCGCAATTTTTCCAGTCGCGGCACAGGCGCCAGTTCGACATGGCTTGCCACCCAGATCGGAACGAACATGTGCGGCATCGCATCAGCGAGCCGAATAAGCCGCGGGTCCCTGTCGCCAAGGCAACAGGGCAAAATCCCGATTCCCGCCCCTTCGGCCGCAAGTTCGCGCAGAACCGGAAAGCTGTCAGCAGCCCCACGGATGTTGGTGGCGTCGATTTCATCCGCCATCCATGCCGCCGCCCGCGACCGGGAAATTGCACCGCTTAGTCCCAGCCAGGTTTCCGGCTGCGGGGCGCCACCGCGGGCATAGGCCGCAAACCCCAGTTCCCCTGCAGGGACCCCGGTCAGATCATCCGGCAATTCAAACGCCGGTCGCACGGTGATGTCCGCCCGCAAACGGGCAAGATCCAGGTGATGATTGGCCGAGGTCAACTCTACCTCGAACTGGGGTTTGAAACCTTCGGCGACCAAAGCCAACAAGGGGGGCAGGACCACCTGGCAAAACGTGTCTGTTGAGGTGATGCAAATCCGTTCGACAGGCTGCAGGGCATTGCCCCGCACCAGTCGCTGGACCTGCTCCATGGCCAGCCCCGCCGTTCGGGCCGCCTCGATGACCCGCAGCTTGTCAGGACGCACAACGTAGCCGCGCATATCCCTGTCAAAGATCGAAGCCCCGTGCTGATCCTCAAAGGCTGCAATACGGCGCAAGACAGTGGCGTGATTGACGCCGAGTCTGCGGGATGCGGCGCTGACAGACCCTTCTTCCGCAACCGCCAGAACAAACCGAAGATCGTCCCAATTCGTCCTGTGCATGAATGAATAGCCCTCTCGCAGAATTGGTGGGTGGAAATCGTCCCCAATCCCCCTACCATTACCCGAATATCCCCGTATAGAGTTGGAGAATATGGAATGATGTCGA
>CALFSV010000272.1 GCA_937916485.1 uncultured Paracoccaceae bacterium
GATAGCAGTTCTTGGCTTGCCGGCACATCCGCTGATGCGATCCGCTGAGGCGCTGAAAGTCGTGGGTCCAACCGCATTTGGATACTCCAAAATCACCTTCAACCCGATGGAGGATACGTAATGAACACGCTCAAATTAATAACTCGTGCAGATATGGCTGATATTGCCATTGGTGGTGCCTTTTTAGGCACTGGGGGGGGCGGTGATCCCTATATTGGGAGACTTATGGCGGAACAGGCTATTGATGAACATGGGCCTGTCTCTGTGCTTGACGTCGAAAGTCTTGATGATGACGCACTTGTTGTACCGGTCTGTATGATGGGTGCACCGACGGTAATGCTAGAAAAACTACCGCGTGGTGATGAGGCAATCAATGCTTTAAGATCTCTTGAATCCGTGTTGGGGCGCAAAGCTGATGCAGTATTTTGTATCGAGGCTGGCGGTTTGAATTCGACGATTCCAATCGCTGTCGCGGCCACCACAGGGTTGCCTATCATCGATGGTGACGGCATGGGACGCGCCTTTCCGGAATTGCAAATGGTATCCATGACCATGTTTGATGTCCACGCGTGCCCGATGGCAATGGCTGATGACAAGGGCAACGCGTTTGTTCTCAATACTGTTGACAACCTGTCGACCGAGAAATTTGCGCGCGTCATCACAGTGGAAATGGGCGGTGCAGGTTTAATCGCGCTTTACCCTATGACGGGTGCGCAGGCGAAAAAGTCGATTCTGCGCGGCTCATTGTCTCTGATCAAAAACATTGGGCGGATCATCAGTTCCGAACAGGCCGCAAACCGTAATCCAGCCGATAGGCTGGCAGATGATCTTAATGGCATGCGTCTGTTTGAAGGTAGGGTCACTGATGTTGACAGGCGGACCGAAGGCGGTTTCGCCCGTGGACAGGCAACTATCGAGGGGTTGGAGGCGTATAAGGGCAGTAGCATAAAACTGCATTTCCAAAACGAATTTCTCCTAGCAGAGGATGGCCAAGGCCAGCCCCTTGCAATCACGCCCGACTTAATTTGCTTGCTAGATTTAGAAACAGGGCAGCCAATTACGACCGAAACTATGGGCTATGGGTATCGTGTGATTGTTTATGGAATGCCCTGTGATCCGAAATGGCGGTCAAAGCATGGACTCGAACTCGTTGGACCAGCCTACTTTGGGTATGAATTAGAGTATCAACCTATTGAAAAACTAAACAACCGAAGCACCTAGAAGGAAGGAAATAAAATGATAAATTTACGATCAATCGGGTTTGGGGTCACGGCCGCAACCGGACTAATTTTGGGGGCTGGAATGGCCTCAGCTGAAAATGTGGTGACGGTCAATACCGTGCAAATCTTTGGCACAGTCGATCCTGCCAAGATCAACGATTATACGGAATACATGGCCGGTGTGAACCTTTACGAGGCGTTGACTACGCTGGACGGTTCCGGAGCCATTCAGCCGCTTCTGGCCGAAAGCTGGACTACTTCAGAGGACGGCCTGATCTGGAGTTTCACCCTCAAAGAGGGCACAACTTTTCAGGATAATTCGCCAATCGAAGCGAAAGATGTTGTCTGGTCTGTAAACCGTTTGCTGGCCATCAATGAAGGTCCTTCTTATCTGTTTGAAGGAGTTTTAAGCGAAGGATCTGTGACTGAAATTGACGCGCGCACGGTGCAATTTCAACTTGAAAAAACCTATGCGCCATTTCTGACAACAACCCCAATTCTATTTATTGTAAACTCTGACCTTGCCGCTGAAAATGCCGCTGATGGAGACCCTTGGGCCCAGGACTATATTGCGAACAATTCGATTGGAGCGGGTGCCTTCTACCTCGACAACTGGGAACGTGGCGCAGGCATGAAAATTAAAGCATATGATGGCTACCACCTAGGCTGGACTGATACTGGCATTGACGAAGTGCGGTTTGTAGTGACCAACGAAGAAGCCACTGTCAAAGCGCTGGCAATATCAGGTGAATTATCCATGTCATCGGATGCGCAAGCTCAAGAAACCTATAATAGTATTGGGGCTTTGGAAGATTATCGTGTTGATAAATATTCCACTGCCACAAACTTTTATCTTAAGCTTAACAACTCAATCGCTCCCACCGATGACGTCAATATTCGCAAAGCTATCGCCTATGCCACGGATTATGACACAATTCGTGATGTGATCTTGCCGGGTGCTCCTTTGACTGGTCCTATGCCACCAATTTTTGCCGATGCTTATCCGGATGACCTAGAAGCACCTTTCTTTGATTTGGCGAAGGCAAAAGAGTATGTTAACGCCTCATCTTATGCTGGAAATGGTCCGATA
>CALFSV010000273.1 GCA_937916485.1 uncultured Paracoccaceae bacterium
CCGACGTCGTGCCGACATTGGCCTTTGGCAGATAGGGATAGACATCCAGATCCAGCTTCGGGGGCCGCTTCTCGATCTGGCACAGCACGAGGTGTTTGACGGCATCAAAGCCAATCGCACCCAGACGCAGTGCGTTTTTAACGGCAACCTGCAGGTCTGACATCTCGAAGGTCTCCAAGAGCCGCAAGACCTGCACATACTCACGCCGCCCCGCCTTGATCATCCGGGCTTCCATCAGGCGGCGCAAGGTTGCGAACTCTTCGGGCAGATCCCATTCCACCAACGGGGCCGCCTGATCGAGGGCACCTGTCTTTTGCTCCAGCAAGGGCAGGTAGTGAACGGGGTCAAAGACCATGTCTTCGCGATCCCAACACCGAGGGTGGCGGGCGATGACATCACCGCCGCAGCCGATCACAACCTGATCGACATAGCCACGAAGCCAGACGTCACGGTGACCGTAGGCGACTGGAACCGAATAATCGTTGGTCTTGTAGCGCACCAAAGACTGCGAGTTCACCTGGCCGGTGGCCTGATCGCAGGCGTCAAACGGTGCGGCGGGCAGATCCATCATGGCCTCAAGATCACGGACCAGACGTTGCCCGATGGTCTCAGCGTGACCGCGCAGGACATCCGCCTGACGCTTACGGCACTGCTCTTCCAGCCAAAGGTTGAACGCTGCCCACGTTGCAAAATGCGGGATGGGCACCATGAAGTTGCGACGGGCGTATCCTACCAGCCCCTCAACAGCGCCTTTATCGTTGCCCTTACCCGGTCGGCCATAACGATCGTGGATGAAGTAATGCGACAGGAACCCGCTGAACAGCTTGGTCCGCTTGCGTGAACCGTCCGGCAGGATCTTCGCAACAAGGCACCGGTCGTTGTCGTAGAGAACGGACTGCGGCACCCGGCCAAAGAAGGTAAAGGCATGAACATGGCCATCAACCCAGGCCTCGGAAACCGCAGCAGGATAGGCCCGAACAAAGCAGGCATCGCTGTACGGCAGATCCAGCGCAAAGAAATGCGCCTTCTGCTCAACTCCGCCGATCACAACCAGGGCCTCGCCAAAATCGGCTTGGGCATGGCCGGGGGCATGGGCCAGCGGGACAAACATCTCGCGACTGCGTCGTCCATGTTCCCGGACATAGTTCTTGACCGTCGTTTGACCGCCGCGAAATTGGTGCTCATCCCGCAGGCGCTCAA
>CALFSV010000274.1 GCA_937916485.1 uncultured Paracoccaceae bacterium
GCTAAACCGTGCTGCTGCTCTCGCCGAGTGGCGTCAATTATTGAGCGCATAGATTCAGGCTGCGCTAGCAATCCGATGCGAGTTCTCATTTGTCTGACAGCACTGATTAATCACCAACTGCCGGAATTTGGCATGGATGCCCACGGTTCGGCTATGGCTTTTGGTCCGCCTTCTTGCAACAATTCAATTGAAATGCCGTCGGGTGAGCGAACAAAGGCCATGTTGCCATCACGGGGCGGCCTGTTGATGGTAACGCCCGCATCCATCAGGCGTTGGCACAGCTCATAGATCTCGTCAACGCGGTATGCCAGATGGCCAAAACTGCGGCCAGTTTCGTATTCCTCCGGGTCCCAGTTGTGGGTAAGCTCCAGCGCTGGTGAACGGGTTTCCTCATAATGTGCGCGGTCTGACGGTGTGGACAGAAAATAAATGGTGAAGCGCCCCTTTTTATTTTCGATTGTTTTGGCCACTTCCAGTCCCAGAAGCTCGCAATAAAAATGCAGCGAAGCGTCGACGTCGGAAATTCTAACCATGGTGTGTAAATATCGCATTTTGATCCACTTTCTGTTGGTATGAGTTGATGATAGAGGATGCGTCGCGATCTAAAATAATGTGTAAATCAGGGTGGTTTCGCAACAGGCTGGCGGGGCAATCAGGGGTAGGTCGGGTTGATAATGCTTTGGCCATTATTTTTGACTTCTGATCGGATGTGGCCAGCATAATGATGCGCTGCGATGCCATGATCTCGGCAACGCCAAGTGTCAGTCCGACGCTGTTAGCAGGATACCCGCCAAGGGCAATTGTTGACTCCGCCAAAGACACAATGCGGCAGATGCTATCTTGGGTGCTGGGGGGCTCGTTGAAACCAATATGACCGTTCACGCCGATGCCCAAAAGCTGGATATCCACCCCGCCCAGTGCAGCAATTTTATCCAAGTGATTGGCCACCGTTTTATCTGGATCATCAAAACTAGCAGGAAGGCCGATAAAGCTGGCATATCTACCGTTTAGCTGGCCAAGAAATTGCTGCTGGATGTCAGTATTAAAAATTCCGGCTTTCGAATGGTTATCCCCGATCCCGCCCAGCACCACCATCTCGTCAAGCTGGATAAAATGACAAGCGTTGAACATTCCGGGCTGGCGCGCCTCCCTATCGACTAGTTTTTTATAAACGCCGGTCATGGTGTTGCCGGTTGCAAGGCCAATAACCGGTGCCGAATTATTTTCAGCATAGAAAATAATAGCCGCCGCAGTGGCCGCCTCGGCGCTGTCGCGTTTGTCATAAATATCTATATTAAACCTATTCTTCATAACGACCTAAACCTTTTTCTATTTACTTATTTTTTGGGAAGCGGTGGAGCGCCTTTTTTCCAACACGGCCAAGCCGATCAGGCTGGCAAGAATACAAAATGCGCAGATGACCGTATTTTTGCTTGGCAATTCATCGAAAAAGAAATAGCCGATGGCGGTGACGGGAATGATGTGGAAGTAAAACATCGGAGCCAGAAATGATGCCTCGGAATTACGAAATGCGCGGATGAAAAATAGCTGGGCGCTGGTTGCTAATAGCCCGGTCATAATCATCAATATCCAGGCTTCGACGCTTGGGGGTTTCCAAAAATACAGCGCAAATGGGCATGATGTGATGGCGACGCCGATTGAATAACAGCCCATCAGCGGCAAGTCGCGCATCGTTTTTGATAAATGTTTTTGCAAGATAGTCGCGGCGCTACCGCAAAACATTCCCGCAACCGCCAGCAATGCCACCAGTTGCAGAAAGCTGCTTTCGGGACTGAATATTAGCCAAATGGCGGCGAAACCTGCCGCAATCACCCCCCAGCGATACCAGCTTTGCTGTTCGCCAAGGAAACACCATGCAATTACAGATACCACTGCCGGGCGCAGGTATCCGATGGTGCTGACCTGTGCCAATTGGATTTGTGAAATCGTGAAAAAGTTGATCGTAATTGCCAAGGTGGTGAATCCCACGCGCAGCGCATTCAGCCCTAAATCTTGGTTCATTTCGGATAGCCGTTTTTGCGTGATAAATAGGGGCAGCAGAATGATGCTGCTGGCAAGGCAACGGATAAACACGATCTGAATTGCTGGAAAATCACCCACGATAATTTTGACAATCAGGATGTGGAGGAGCATGAATACCTCGTTAAAAACGAGATACCGCACTCCGCCAAGATTATCGTTTTTCATTTGCACGCTTAATGTCGGGCGACTTGTAACAGATTGGTGAAAATGCGAAACGCTCCGGGTACAAGCTGGTCCATCTGATAAAACAGGTTCAAGGCACAGTGGACGTGCGAACCATCGCCTACGGGTGCATGGGCAAGGCTGCCATATAGCGGGTCTTCACCAGCGTCGGACATCGCCAAAATTGGGGTGTATTCATCCCCCCATTCGGATGCGAAATAGAGGCCGCGTTCCTTTTCCCAACCGTCGAAATCTGCCAAAGTGATCTGGTTAGGCCCGGCCATTAACTCATGGTCCGGCACCAGAATTTTTACTGGCGCGTCGGCCTCCGTCACCCGCCATCTGATAGAAGGGCTGCCCGGCATCAGATCATAAGGCGCACTTTGCCCCGAAATCCAGTTATCCTGCGGACGGTGATACTGGCTGACATAACGCCCGCCTGCCTGCATCCATCCTTTAAGGCGGTCCATAGCCTGATTAATGGGGCGTGTACCGCCAGCAAAAACACCACTAACAATGACGTCAAATCCATCTAGATTACCTGATAAAAGGGCGTCATCATCCAGCTGAGTCACGCTTGCACCCAACTGTTCGGTCCAGAACCACGCGCGGTCAACGCCGCCATCAATCCAGCCAACCCGAATGCCGTGAAGAGAGGCAGTATCGACGGCAACAATGTCGGTCTTGCAGGGCTGAAAAAGAGTTTGTGTGCGGATATGCGGATAGGCAAGGGTCTGGGATGATAGCAAAGGCACACCGCCAGCCTGCGCAGCCAGACTGTAGCGGCCTTGGCGCAGATTATCAGCCAGTGCCACATCAAAGGTGAAAGAGGCGCCTTTTTGCAAAGTGTTGGCAGTATTCACTATTAAAGCATCGGCAGAATTTGGTGCTGCGTTCAGGGTAATTTCGTCTGTGGTAAGAGAAACCCCCGCGGCGGCATCTTGCATAACCGCCAGTTGCAGCGACAGGTTTTCAGGCTTGTTCAGAATGACCAATTGCTTGGCCGGATTAATCGCAGCGGTCAGGGGCGGCGTACTGCCAAGCGGTTGATCTGGCATTAATGTACGCCGGAACTTTGTTCCGCGCACGGTGAATTCCACTTGCGCGTGCAGCGTTGATGGCCGCACCGAAACGCCGTGCCAACCCGTCATCACAGGTGTCGGTGTGTCGCCAGTAAAGCTGAATTCAGAGGAAAGGCTCCGGCGTTTGCCATCCTCCGTACCAGCAACAAAACCAGACGCATCAATGGCTCCTAGCGGATCCTGCCAACTGGCATTATTTATTTCCAGACCGGCCTTTTCGGCCTGATGCCAACTGATACGCGCAGTTGTGGCGGCGCCAATTACCGGTATTTCAGGGGTCACACCGAAGGATATCTGCATCTGGCAGGCTTCGCTCATGGCCATCGCGCTTTGTGTCTTTTTCAACTGGATGCGGTGGCGATGAGGTTGGGTAACTTCGCCCTCCATCACATCAAGACAGGTCTGCAATTCACACAAAGCCGGGATGACGCTGGCGATATCTGGAAACGCCGCCAGTGCCTCTGCTGCCAATTCGGATGCCTTTAGGGCCGCCTTTTTGCCAGGCTCTCCGCTACAAAATTCAGCCATCTCTGCCAGCGTTGTTGGTAGATTTTCAGTCAACTTATCCGCAAACGGGGTGTTTGATGCGGTCTTTAGCTGGTGCAATTGCACTGGCCAGTTTTCTTCGTCCAGCAGGCGTCCCATGCCTTGGGTGGCGTGACTGGCCCGTGACCATTCGCCGATTTGTGCGTATGTGCCGCCGTAAACTGCATCAAATTCGCCGGTATCAACTTGGTGCGTTGCGTTGGGTGGGGGGACTTCATCATCATAGGATCCGCCGCCGCCGCCCCATGCCGGAAGATACAGCGCATTGGTCTGCCAGCTTCCCAAATTCAGGTCAGGGTAAACGCTGTCGTCGGCGGCTAAATCGAACGCAGAAAGGGTCACTTGGGTCACGGCTCGGTGATGTCCGTGCTGGCCTGGAACGTCCAGAAATGTCGGGAGCAGAATATCCGGCTTGAACATTCTGACAATCTTGATCATTTGGCGAAGCGAATGTGCCTCGCCCCAATAACCGAAAGTCTGCTTGTCGGATTTTGAAAAGCCAAAATCCCTGATTGGGTCATCGTCAGTTTCGGCTAACCATGCAAGATCAGCGCGGATCAACGCCATCGCTGCGATCAGCTCTTCAGTGCGAAGATAGCCCAGCGCATCGCCGCGTTCCGGGCCCAAAGCATTCTGCCCGCCTTGGCCGCGCACCGCATTCACATAGACAATATGAGCGCCTTGCCCCAGTGAAAGCGCAGCCAGCAACCGCGTGGTTTCGTCATCGGGGTGGGCACCGGTCTGCATAAAGCACAATGTAGATTGCAGAGATTTCAGCCAGCTATATAGCTCACGGATCGGGTTGCGCGTTTCTTGATTAATGATAAAGGACTTTTTCACGCGTCACTCACTTTTCTGGTTCGCTTGAGGGTGAATTGATAATTGGTGCGGTCAGCGGAAAAAATATTGATGGAAACCTCGATCGCTTTTTTGGCTGAATTGCGATAGCGCCGGATCATCTCCAGCCCCAGCGCGCCCTTGGGCAATCCCATTTCCTCGGCAATCTCGTCTGGAATAATAAGCGGGATAAGTTCTTGATGAATGTCGGAGATCGTAACGCCGTGCCGCTCTTCGATCAGGTCACAGATAAACCCGTCATAGGTGCCAATCTCATCGGCGATGTCACGATATTTGCTGTCCACATAGACATTGCCCCAGACAACAATCTTGCGGGTGTCCTTGTCGCAACGGTGCTGCTGGATGTGCATCCATTCCTTGCCAGGCTGGTTGTCCAGTTTGGCGGCCAGTGGCGCATTGGCGCTCATCATGCTTATCCTGCGAACGACCCTTTCGGCGCCGCGCCCATACAGCAAATCATCTGCCGGACGGGTGGTGTATTGAAGATTTGGGGTGGGTTTTAACGATAATAACCTCGTGCCATCACCGCGCCGCCGGTCAATAAGGCCGATTCGCTCGAGCTGCTCCAACGCCCGGCGCACCGTTGGACGGCTAACCCCATAAGACTTGGCAAGGGTGTCCTCGGACGGCAGATAATCCCCGACCGCGAACTCCCCGTCGGAGATCCGCTGATTTAAAGCGCCATATAAAACGGCGTATCTGGGTTCTGTAGTCATCGTTAAATCAATTCAAAAAGCAGCCGGTCAGACTGGTGAAGGGGGATAGAAGGCCATGTTTAGGCGGGTCATTATACATTTTTTAGTTCCGTGATCATACATTTCATTTGACAAGCTTTGACGCTATCACATAGGTGTCTAATATTACCAGTTGTAATTACCTTTAAATGACAGAAAACGCAACGGAGAGTAAAATGAAAAAGTTGTTTAAGTCAGCGCTTGCCGCAACAATTGCCGGTACAGCGTTTCTGTGGGCCGGTATGGCGTCTGCAGTTGAAATCGAATACTGGCAGTACACATACCAAAGCCGCGTGGATGCGATTGACAAGCTGATTGCGAATTTTGAAGCGGCCAACCCGGATATCACCGTCAAGCAGACACATTTCCCATATGCTGATTACCGCAAGAAAGTGGCGATTGCTGTATCTGCGGGCGACGGTCCAGATGTCGTGCAGTTGTTTTATGGATGGTTGAACGATTACCGTGATTCAGGGCTGATTCAGCCGCTAGACAAGTCGGTTTTCTCTCATTCAGAGATTGAAAAGAACTTCTTCCCGATGGTTTCGTCAATGGAATCTGATGGCGAATATTGGGGATTGCCCACGGCTGTGCGATCGCTGGCACTGTTCTACAACACAGATTTGCTTGCAGAAGCCGGTCTTTCAGGTCCGCCAAAAACATTGGACGAGATGGTTGAATATGCAGCAAAGCTGACCAAAAAAGATGCTGATGGCAACTATCTGAATATTGGCTATGCGATTGATACGGACGGGCAGGATCACCATTGGTGGCGTGAAGTTCTGACACGCCTTTACGGCGGTCAGCCTTATTCTGATGATGGCACAAAAGTCGCCTATAATTCAGATGCAGGTGCAAAAGCGCTGGCCTTTCTTACGGACATGGAAACAACGCATAAAGTTGGTTCAAACGGCTTTATGAATCGCGGTCAGGACGCCTTCAAAGCCGGCAATGCCGGCATGATTATTGACGGATCCTTCCGTATTTCCAGCTTCGAAAAGCAGGACGGGCTGAACTTTGCGATTGCAGAATTGCCGGGTCATAACGGGGCGCGCTACAACTTTTCCTCCTACTGGGTCAACGGCATTAGCTCCAAGGCCAAAGGCGAGAAACTGGCTGCTGCTAACAAGTTCATGCAGTACCTGACCTCTGACGAGGCGATGCAGGTCTGGCTGGACATAGTCGGCGAATTGCCAGCCAAGCCGTCGGTTGCACTGGTTGATGCGAACACATCACACCCGATGTATGGGCCGTTCATTCGTGGACTTTCCTATGCGACTGCAACCAACTTTATTTCAGAAAAGCCACAGCGTCAGGCGCTTATCGATGCCTATGACATGGTGGTTCTGAAAGGCATGACACCAGCAGAAGCCCTTGCAGAAGTTGCCGAAGACGAGCAGCAAGTGCTTGATGAATTCTACGATAACTAAGCCGGTACGCTAGTTGAATTGGCGTAAAAAGTGGGCAACACCAATTGGTAAATTCAGTGCGGTGTTGTCCATTTATTTAAGGCCTTCTCTGTTTCGCCCACACTTTCACATTCGAATTTCGGAATTCCTGAATATTTGAATTTCAGAATTTTGGCTTGAGAATTTTCGCGTTCCTCTCTTTATAGGTGTTATCTGGCTCATGTTTTTGGCATTCTGGAATAGGCTGACGATCAATCAGAAACTGGCTGTCACTGCATGGCTATTTTTGTTGGTTCCGATTGTGTTTTATACGACGATCAGGTTCTATCCGACCTTTGAGGCATTTTATGTATCGACCCTGAAATGGAACTTGCTGGGCGCCAAAAAATTCATTGGTCTTCGCAACTACGAGAAGATTTTGGGCGATGAGGATTTCTGGCTGGTTCTGTGGAATACCGTTAAATACGCGGCTATCGGCGTTCCCATCAGTCTGGTTGTGGCGTTTTTCATTTCCTACTGGCTGAACGAAATTACCTTCGGACATGACTGGATCAGGGCGCTGTATTTCATTCCGTTTTTGACCACTTCGGTGGCAATGGCGTGGGTATGGCGATGGTTTTATCAACCGATGCCGATTGGGTATTTCAACATCATGCTGTCATGGGTGGGCATCCCGCAGCAGCCGTTTCTAAAATCGATTGAACAAGCGCTGTACGCGATTATGGCCCCGGCTGTCTGGGCTGGTCTTGGCTTTCAGATCGTGATTTTCATTGCTGGTATCCGGGCCATTCCGAAAAGTTATTTTGAGGCGGCGGAGATTGATGGGGCCAGCCGTTGGCAAATCCTGCGTGAAATAACCCTTCCATCGCTCAAGCCAACGGTGATTTTCCTGACGATTGTTTCGACGATCGGATTTTTACGGATTTTCGATCAGGTCTACACCATGAGTGCGGATGGCGCCGGCGGTCCGTTGAACGCTACCAAGCCGCTTGTGCTGATGATTTATGAATATGCATTTGATGAATTCAAGCTTGGGTATGCGTCTGCGCTGACCGTAATCCTGTTCCTAATCTTGCTGACAGTAAGCGGATTGCAACTCTGGCTTATGCGGAAAAAATGATGACTGATAATACGGCTATAATCCAGCGGCTAGAACGCATGAGACCGGGACGTATCGTTCTTTGGACGCTATTGTTTCTTGGCGGAATTGTCATGATAACGCCGATTGTTTTCATGGCCTCTACCTCCTTCAAAACGGGCCAGGAAATCTATTCGCTCAGCATTATCCCGGATCAACCAAGTCTCGAAAACTATATCTACATACTGAATGAATCGAAATTTCTGCGGTGGATGCTGAACTCGCTCTGGGTGGCCACTTTCAGTACGGTATCAGTGCTGTTTTTCGATTCGTTGGTTGGCTATACGCTTGCCAAGTTTGAATTTCGGGGGCGTCAATTCGTCTTCATTGCGATCCTCAGCACGTTGATGATTCCGACCGAAATGCTGATTATTCCGTGGTATATGATGTCCCGCACATTCGGTTGGATTGATACATATTGGGGGATAGCCTTTCCCGGTTTAATGACGGGGTTTGGCACGTTTTTGATGCGGCAATTTTTCATGAATTTGCCCGACGAGATGATTGATGCTGCGCGCATTGATGGCTGGTCCGAATTTGCTATTTGGTGGCGCATAGCCATGCCGTTAGTGGTGCCTGCGTTGTCAGCCTTGGCTATTTTTCATTTTCTGGGGAACTGGACGGCGTTCATTTGGCCGTTGATTGTCAGTAACGATCCTGATATCTACACCATCCCGGTTGGGCTTGCATCTTTCAACGGAGAGTTTCAGCAGGATTGGGAAATCGTAATGACCGCGTCGTGTCTAGCGACAATTCCAACATTGTTGGTGTTTCTACTTTTACAAAAATTCATCATTCGCGGCGTCATGCTTGCCGGATTAAAAGGGTAGCCGTATGGATCAGAACTTTGATAAGTTTCCTGCCGAGGTTTACGCGCGGTCCGTGCTTGCGCCGGACCTTGACATCTATCGCACATTTTTCTCGGATGCGTTGCATGATATCAACGTTGCGCACGGAATTATGCTTGCGAAACAGGGGCTATTATCTGCCAGTGAATGCGCTGACATTCTGGCCGCTCTGGATGAAATTCACCGCACTAAGCCGTGGGCAAATGTACCGTTTGATGGCAGCTTTGAAGATCTGTTTTTCCTCGTAGAGCAGGAATTAGGCACGATTGTTGGCGCCGAGGTTGCGGGTAAATTACATACCGGCAGGTCGCGCAATGACATTGAACACACGATGTTTCGGATGGAGCTTCGTCTGCGGCTATTGAATATGCTGGATGAATTTTCCGCGCTGGCAGAAAAGCTGATCCGCCGGGCTGAAAAAGGTAAGGACGAGGTGGTCCTGCTATACACGCACGGACAGCCGGCCCAGCCATCGGTTCTTGGGCATTATCTGGGTGCGGCGATTGAATTTGTTTTGCGCGACATGCGGCGTATCCTCAGCGCGCTGGGCGATATAGATTTGTGTCCGATGGGGGCTGCCGCCATTACAACGTCTGGATTTCCGTTGGATAGGGCCGAGATTGCTCGGCTGCTGGGCTTTTCCGATATTGTTGAAAATTCCTATGGGGCCATTGCCGGTGTCGACCATATCACCAGTTGCTACAGTTCGATCAGGCTGGGCTGTCTGCATCTTGGGCGCCTTGTGCAGGATTTGGTGACATGGACCGGTTTTGAGGTTCGCCAGATTGATGTTCCTGATGGATTTGTGCAGATATCGTCGATCATGCCGCAAAAGCGTAATCCGGTGCCGCTGGAGCATCTGCGTTTAAAGCTGTCGCTGGCGGCGGGCGGTGCGGAACAGATTGTGCAGACGATGCATAACACACCCTTTGCCGACATGAATGATTCCGAGCGCGAAACACAGGCTGCCGGTTTTGCCGTATTTGACAGGCTATCGCACGCGCTGCCTTTGCTTGGCGACTTCATCACTGCGATGGAGATCAACAGGGAGTCCGTCCAACGCCGGATCCAGCTTTCGATGGCAACGATTACCGAACTGGCCGACACGCTGGTCCGCGAAGAGGGCATCAGTTTTCGGGCGGCGCACGGGGTTGCGCACGCGCTATCAAAAAGCTCACTTGCCCAAGGGGTTCCCCTAGATCAGGTTGATTATCAGGATTTTGCAAATGCGTTTGAAACGGCGATTGGCAAACTTCCTACACTATCAAAAGACAAGCTGAAACAGGCGACAAGCGCTGCCTATTTTATTGAGATTCGTGATTTGCCCGGCGGACCGGGGGCAAAACCAATGGCTGCTTCTCTGGCTGGATACAGCGTGACATTGCAGACCTTGCAGAATGAGATCGAACGCCTTCGCTTGCAGATAGACAGGGCGAATGTTGATCGCACTGAACAGGCGCGCAAGCTGGCGGGCGGGAAGGAATAATCATGGCCGAGGTAAAAATTACCAAGCTGACCAAAAAGTTTGGAAATACAGTTGTGGTGCAGGATTTTGATCTGACCATCAAGAACAGTGAATTTGTGGTTTTCGTTGGGCCGTCAGGATGCGGTAAATCTACCACATTGCGTATGGTCGCGGGGCTGGAGGAAATCACCTCCGGCGATATCGTAATCGATGGCAAGCTGGTCAATAACGTCCACCCCAAAAGCCGTGATATTGCGATGGTGTTCCAGAGTTACGCGCTGTATCCTCATATGAACGTCTTTGATAATATCTCGTTTGGGTTGCGGGCTCAAAAGCTTGGCAAGCCGGAGATCGAGAAACGCACCAATGAGGCGGCGGCTATTCTGGGCCTTGAGGAGTTGCTGGCGCGGCGGCCGGGCGAGCTGTCGGGCGGGCAAAAACAGCGCGTTGCCATGGGCCGCGCCATCGTGCGCAAGCCAAAAGTGTTTTTGTTTGACGAGCCGTTATCGAACCTTGATGCCAAGTTGCGCCACAAAATGCGCGCCGAAATGAAGCTGCTGCATCAACAGGTGCAAACGACCACGATTTATGTGACGCATGATCAGGTTGAGGCAATGACGCTGGCCGACAGGATTGTGATTATGTGTAACGGGCGGATTGAGCAGGTCGGCACGCCGGATGAAGTTTATAAAACCCCAAAAACTCAATTTGTGGCTGGGTTTATTGGCTCGCCAGCGATGAATTTTGTGACCGGCATAGTCGAGGCTGCTGGACGCGGGACGGCGCTGAAAACGGATGATGGGTCTGTTATTGCGATGCCGAAATGTCTGGCCAAGGTGGGCAAGCGTGTGACGGTCGGTTTCCGGCCTGAACATATGCAACTGGCCAGCACTACAACCAAGCCGAAATCGGCTATTTCAGTGTCCGTCACCCCTTCGGTAATCGAACCAATGGGGCATGAAACGATCGTTACTTGCAATGCACCTTTTGGCGAGATAACCAGTAGAATTACCGAAGAAGTAAAGCTGCGCGTGGGCCGGGAATTGCAGTTTCATGTGGCGTCCGACAAGCTGCATTTCTTTGACGATAAAACTGGTAAACGTATGGAATAAAATGGGAAATATCATATGACGGCAAATACCGTATAATCATATGTATAATTAGGGCTAGTAGCCGCCGCCCTGACAGCTGGATAGCCACAGGCTGGCAACTGAAATGGCTGGAATAATCAGCCATAATTTACCAAGCCGCAATTTTATACCTCTCTCAGGGTGCGCGGTAAATTTCCGGCCGGATGCCTGATTATTTGTCTGATTAGGGAAAAGGCTGGGTTTTTGGGCATCATCCACAGCAAAGATATCGACCACGCCGATTGTATCTATCTAGTCATTTAGGGACATTGCTTCGGTCATATCCCGAGAAGCAAATACTTTGACGTCCATGATGTGATGCCTCGCTTTCTTCACCATTACAGACAGAATGTCGCACCCATTATGGTTGAGCCAATTTTTTTTTTGCAAAAAACTTTTCCCAGAGAAAGTGGCTAGAGACTAAAGTCGACATCTTCAAAGGTCGATGAGATTGGACTCTTCGAACTTGCAGACAAAGGACGGCATTGAGGTTTATGATCATACTTTGCTCACCCTAGCAGAAGCTAATACAGTATTTTTGGAGAGAGGGTATTATAAATCTGCCAAAAATATTCCTAGAGCGGCCGTGAACTAGTTCAGGAATATGTTCAGCATGACCTTGAAATAGGCAAACATTTTATCACCCGTCCCTCCTTGGGAACTCTCCTAAAACAACATTCTTGATATATTTCTCTTCACAGCTAGTTGTTTTCGACGCTTGACCACACTTTCTAAATTTCTGGTTGGCAAATCTTCTGCTCTTAGCTCCTCGATAGTTTCACCATCCACAACTTCATTTACTCTAATACCTGCTATATCGGTTAACCCACTGTCTTGCGCAGTTGGGTTCTGCTGCTTTGCATCCAAAACAAGCAAATGCTCGTGTGGCGTTCTTTACACAGGCTTCGTAGCCATAGGATATCTAGCCAAACTCTGCGTTCTCTTGCGCGCCACTTTTTGAACTTGACGCTCCAACACACGCCGAATCTGCCTCCTTGAAACAGGCAGTTTGTTCTCCAATGGTACGGACACTGTTAGCGTGTTTTGTTCTTGTGAAACACTGTGTTTAACCGACACACGTCTGATGGGTGGTTCAGCAAACAATTCAGCAGGTTCAGTCCACCAAGCTCAAAAATCTCCTTTGTGAACATTACCGAAGTCAGCGCAGAGTTCAGCATACTTGCCATTTCCTAAACTTTCACAGGTTTTTCTGAAGCCATCGTGGTGGCGCAGGGGCACTGTCAGAGAAAACTACTTGAGATCGGATGAGCGACTTTATAGCGTTTTCTAATGATAAAACATTCTCCATTTCTCTACTTTAAAACCAGCCCTAAAGTCATCCGACTTGCAGTCTCAGCAACGCCGAGCGCGGCCGTTAGTTCGTTAAGGAGAATCAATTTGTTCGCCCAATGTGTCGCGCGAGCAATCGCTATACCTTGATGTTGACCACCAGACATTACGCGGCGCCTTCCCAATCAGGTGCGCGGAGTTCAGGAAGTGAAATATCAACACCAGCCAAGCCGTCAGCAAAGAGCGTATGATGCAAATGAGACAGCCCAAGAGCCGCGCCACCAATCAAGGCGGCATGTTTACCAAGTTTACTTGTTTCGATGCGTAGAGGGCGCGGAAAACATAATGCTAGGGCCGTTTGTATTTCCATAAGCAGCTCTGATCGATGCCCAATTGAACCGCCAAGCACAACGATATCTGGGTCCGTAATGGCAGCAAGCGTGGCAATGCCACGCGCAACAAGCCGCGCAGTATCGCGCAACACTTGTTTCGCATTTTCATCACCTTCATTCGCCTTGTTGAAGATTTCTGGAACGCCCAGACTTTTGCCAGACAAGGCCATATATCGTGTTTTCAGTGCAATTGATCCCGCTTCGCGCTCGAACGCGCCAACCCGAAGTGACTCAGGATCAAACGGGTCCGCGCCAAACGCCATGTAGCCCAATTCGCCGGCAGCTCCAGCAGCACCCTTAATTAATTGGCCATTCAGAATTAGACCTGCACCGATCCCAGTTCCCAGTGCGATAAAGGCTAGATTATCGCAATCAATCCCGGATCCAGCCCACTGTTCGCCAAGGGCTGCGAGATTTACATCATTTTCAAGAACAACATCACAGCCAAGCTCAACGCTTACACTGGAGTGGAAATCAATCGTGTCGATGCCCGGAATATTAGGCGCCATTTGCACCGATCCATCGCCAGGGTCGGGTACACCCGGCACACCGATTACAGCAAAGCGCACACTATCTTTTGCAACACTAGCTTTCCGTGCCGCAGCAGCACAAAGGCGTCCTATCTGCGTAATGATGCTTGCTCCACCGAAGGAGTCTGTCGGCTCAACACTTTCCGCGACGACACGGCAATTGAGATCAACAATTGCTGCACGCAACTTTGTGCCACCAAGATCAACACTATAGATATAGGCCGCATCTGGAACGATTTCATAGGTAACAGCGGTGCGTCCGACATGTCCTTTGGTGCGGCCCGTCTCTTGGACCCAGCCCTCATCTTGCAAAATGTGTACGATCTCGGACACGACTTGCTTTGACAGACCTGTCTGCTTTGCCACGCTTGCACGCGAGATTGGACCCTCTTTAATCACAGCCTGCATCACCGCACTACGCGAGAGCTTACGTGAGATGTGTTTTGATCCGATCATGACTCATCCTTTAATTCGTTCCATGAACGTACTAATTTAGTGAGCAAACAGTCAAGCACTATTTAAAAGATATTATTAGACAAACTTGACGTCCCTTTGGTTGGTGTTGTCAGACAAACTTGAACACCCGTAAAAGGCACATCAAGTCAATCATCATGCGGCACAGAAATTGAACCACTCCGTGAG
>CALFSV010000275.1 GCA_937916485.1 uncultured Paracoccaceae bacterium
GAGCATCGAGGAGCCGACATTCGCTGCGGCCTGAACGAACGACTGGGGTGCGGACTTTTCCGACATTGACCTTTAGCCATACTGCTGACGCAGCACTTGTTCGCAGTTGCGGCGGAACACTTTTGGCGACGCATCGGTTTTCACCAGAGCGGCCATTGCGAGGGTCAAAATCGGATCTTCTCAAACCACCCTTTCGCTGCCCACCGGTCAAACAATCGGGTCGCGGACAAAGCTCCAATTCGCTGCAAGCGCATGTCAGGCTGCTTTCCCGCGCATTCCGGAGCTAGGCGGTGGGTCGCAAGTCTCTGAAGGCCATGACGGCGGCACATAGAGACAAATAGAAACAATCGGATTGCTGCTCCATTGGGAGCAGTGAGGTTACCTCCTGGTTTACCCACGCCTGACCTTGGCGCGCCGCGCTCTGGATAACAGGTCTGAACCCTATCTGCCGGGTTCTGCAGTCTGGACCGATGTCTGAAATTTTCCGTTGAGCCCAAACTTCGCCAGAACGTTGCTCAGAACTTGTGCATGCCGTGGTTCTCGATGCTTTGCCCGTCATGCAGGCATAGCCCATCATTGACTTATTTTCGATATTTGACGATATGTTGAAAAAGCTTGGAGGGAAATGACGTGATGGCTGTAGACCAGTCCCCGGTTCCGCGCCTCAGCGCAAACAACATCCAAAAGTCCTTTGGTAATCTGCATGTTTTGAAGGGCATCACGTTGGATGCTCTGGAGGGGGATGTTGTTTCCATCCTCGGCGCGTCTGGTTCTGGGAAAAGCACATTCCTGCGCTGCCTGAACTTTCTGGAGCGTGCGGACGCGGGACAGATCACCATCAATACCCAGACCATCGATCTGGACGCCAAGCCAACCAAGGCGATGGACGCCGAAATAAGGTCGCTTCGGGCCCACACCGGTTTCGTGTTCCAAAGTTTCAACCTCTGGACCCATCTGACCGTGCTGGAAAACGTCATGCAGGGTCCGCTCCACGTTCTGGGCAAGTCCAAGGCCGAGGCGCGCGAAGAGGCTGAAGCTGTGTTACAACGTGTCGGCATGTTTGAACGCAAGGATTATTATCCCGCTCAGATCTCCGGCGGCCAGCAACAGCGTGTTGCCATTGCGCGGGCGTTGGCAATGGACCCGGATGTGTTGCTTTTTGACGAGCCGACATCGGCGCTGGACCCGGAACTGGTAGGCGAAGTGCTCAAGGTCATGCGCTCACTTGCCGAAGAGGGGCGCACAATGCTGGTGGTTACTCACGAGATGAGCTTTGCACAGGATGTGTCCAGCAAGGTCGTATTCCTGCATCAGGGCGAAGTTGATGTAATTGGCTCACCCGGGATTGTGTTCAAAGAGGGCGCGTCTGAGCACTTTGATAAATTCCTGGTCAACACGCGCCACTGACCTCACAATTCTTTGGTCATCCAGACTACAGTGGGACTGTTCGCAACATCGAATTCCTCGCGCCCCGTTTCATGATATCCAAAGGCGGCGTAGATCGCGAGATTACGCGCCATCTTGTCGCTCGTACAAAGGCGCATGGCATTTCGGCCGACGGCATGTGCCCGGTCCTTTGCAAAGGCCAGCAGACGTTGCCCAAGCCCTTTTCCCTGATGGTCAGGGTGCACTACTATGCTGTAGACAAGCATTGCTTTGTCCTGAGTTTCCAGAACAATTGCCGCGCATGGCACGCCATCAACAGCCAGTAGCCATACGTCACTGGCCACAATGCTTTCGCCGTAGTCTTTCTGCATAGGCGTCGGCGCGCGCGCCAAAAGCGGGATGTAGCCTTCATAGGCTGCCCGCGTCAGCGCGATCACATCGTCGATATCCGAAAGTGTCGCCTGCCTGATGGTGACGTCTTCGATCATGAGGCAACCTCTATGGCGCCGTCACGTTACCAGCACCTTCCCAGCAGGTTTGACCAAGTTCTCTTCGCCCATGTGCTTCATCAAGTGCTTTTCCACACGGATCAACACGCGAGTCAGCAGGAAAATCAGGATCATGTATATGATCGTCGCGGTGATGAACCCCTCATAGGCAAGGTAATAGCGCGCGTTCAGTTGCCGACCCGCCCCTAGAATATCGATCACCGTGATAGTCGAGGCAATCGCCGTGCCATGCAGCAGAAAGATCGTCTCGTTCCCCCACATTGGAAAGCAACGCCGAATTGCCGATGGCAGAATGATGTGACGCAACGCCCCCCAGCGCGACATGCCGATCGCTGTGGCCGCCTCGACCTCGCCGCGTGGCACGGCGTCTATGCCACCCCGGTAAATCTCGACTTGATAGGCCGCTGAATTGATCGAAAACGCGATCAGTGCGCACCACCAAGGCTCGCGCAGATAGGGCCAGAATACGCTGTCGCGGATAAACTCGAACTGCGCGAGACCATAGTAGATGATATAGGCCTGCACCAGCAAGGGCGTGCCGCGAAACACATAGACAAAAGCAGTGACCAATTGTGAGCCGATGGGCATCCGCTCGGCCTTGATGATGGCCATGGGCAGCGCAAGCACCATCCCGATCGCCAGCGCCAGAAACACCAGCGACAGAGTGTTGAGCAAGCCGTTGTAAAACAGCTCCCAGTTTTGGGCGATCAGAACGAAATCGAGCGGCGCGCTGGTTTCACTGAACTCTGCCAGGGCCGTGAAGAAATCCGCGACAGGGTCTGTTTCGACATCCGGGTTCATGCGCCTGCGGGCCTCCGTCCGACGGTATAGCGCCGTTCAAGCCAGCGCAGCACCAGTTCCGAGATGAAGGTCAGGATCAGGTAGATGACCATGACCGCAAGAAAGAAGGTGAAGGGATTGCGCGTCGTGCGTCCGGCGGAAAGCGCGTACCAGACGACGTCCTGCAAACCGATGATTGACACAAGTGCGGTGGTCTTAAGCAACACCATCCAGTTTACCCCAAGGCTAGGGATCGCATAGCCCATCAACTGCGGCAATGTGATGATGCGAAAGCTCTGCACCGGCGTCATGCCGATCGCGGTCGCCGCCTCGAACTGTCCTTTGGGAATGGATTGATAGGCGCCGCGAAAGGTCTCCGTCATATAAGCGCCAAAGATGATGCCGATGGTGATCGTGCCCGCGACGAACTGGTTGATCTCGATGTAATCCCACAGGCCTGTCCACTGGCCGATGTTGTTCAGCAGGGTCTGCCCGCCGAAATACAGCAGCAGCATCATGCAAATGTCCGGGATCGAACGCACGATCGTGGTATAAGCGTTGGCCGCGCGCAACCCTGCGCGCGACCCGCCAAGTTTTCCCCATGCCCCCAGAAGCCCCAGCGCCACGGCCACCACCAGCCCTGACAGCGCGAGGGTGATGGTGGTCAATGTGCCTTGCAACAGCAGGCCGCGATACGCCCAGAGGTCTTCCATGGCAGGGGGTCCTTTCGGTCAGACTTTGGGGATCAGGAGTCCGGGCCGTAGATGTCGCGCCCGAAGTATTCCATGCTTAACTCCTGATAGGCCCCGGAGGCCCGGATCGCCTGGATTGCAGCGTTGATGTTTTCACGCAGATCATCCTCACCCTGGCGCACGGCGATCCCAATGCCTTCGCCAAAACAGTCGAAGTCATAAAGATCGTTGGCCACCGGTGCGAAGGAGGCATTGGCCGGGTCCGACTTGATCCACTCTTCGCCGGGGATCGTATCGACGAGGACCGCATCAATCCGCCCCGATTGCAGATCGAGGTAGGCTTCCTCCGAGGTCTGGTACTGACGCATTTCCGCATCCGGGAACAGCTTCTGGATGTAGCATTCATGCGATGTGGCGCGCTGCACGCCGATTGTCTTGCCCGCCGTCCCTGCGGCATCTGCGGTGGCAATGGTTGTGTCGCCCGGCGCAATAAGTGCTGAGGCGGAATAGTAGTACCGGTCGGTAAAATCGACCTGTTTCATGCGGTCTTCCGTGATCCCCATTGACGACACGATGGCGTCGAACTTGCGCGCCTGAAGACCGGGGATGATCCCGTCCCAGTCGATATCGACGAACTCGCAAGTCATGTCCATCTCGGCGCAAAGCAGGTTGGCGATGTCGATGTCGAATCCGGACAACGTGCCGTCAGGCTCCAGCACATCGAACGGCGGGTAACCCGATGAGACGCCGACACGCAGCACCTCCTGTGCCACAGCAATTTGCGCGCTAATGCCGACGAGCGCGGCGGTGGCGAAAGCCAGTGTTTTCTTGTGGATAGTCATGGTCTTAACTCCTGTTGGTTGATTTCGATTTGCTCGACAGGGCCTTGTGATGCTGCCTGCCTTCAGGGGAGGTTCGCTTAACTTCGCATTATGATGGCGTCGGGATCGTAAGGGGCGGCTGCCAATACTTTGACCGCGCGGGGGGTGCCCAGAATCTCGATAGTCAGGTCACTCTGTGCGTCGGTATGGGGTGCCAGCAGGTACCCTATCGCGACACTTGCACCAACGCGGTGGCCGTAAGCGGGCGAGCTGATGTAGCCCACGACCTTGCCATTTTGCTCAATCGGCTCGCCGCCCCAAGGGTCGGCATCATCGGCGTCAATGCGAAAATAGCGCAATGCGTATCGCTTAGGCCCTGATTTGCTGGCGATTGCCGCTTCGCGCCCTACAAAATCACCCTTGTCGAGCTTCACAAGACGGTCCATCGAGGACTCCCACGGCGTGTAGTCGGGGCTGTATTCCAGCCCCCAGGCACCATATCCTTTTTCGATGCGCAGGGCGTTCAGCGCACGAATGCCCGCTAGGGTAACGCCAAGGTTCTTTCCCGCGTCCAGCAAGGCCTGCACCAACGCCAAATGATCGCTTGGCGGCACCCAAACCTCGAACCCCTGTTCGCCGGTATAGGCGACCCGGATCAGCAACGCGTCCTTGGCGGGGCCAAGGTCGATCCGACCGCCGCGCCCGTATTTCCAAACATCCCTCGACAGGTCCGCGTCGGTCAGCCGCGACAACAATGCGCGCGAGTTCGGGCCAGAGACCGACAGACCGCACAGGTCGCGCGTGAGGCTGGTCACTTCCACGCCCTCTGCGGGCAGATACGCCTGCCAATAGCGGTGATGCATCCGGTCAACGGTGCCGGAACCGATCAACAGGTAGTTATCCTCGGCCAGTCTCAGCACAGAGTACTCGCCCTCAACCCGCCCCCTGGGATTCAGCATCGCGGTCAGAGTAAGCTGCCCATCACGGGTCGGAATACGCCCGGCCATGATATGGTTGAGCCAGTCAAACGCACCCGGTCCCTTTACGGACTGTTTGCCGTAGGTAGAGATATCGATGAGGCCAACGCCAGCAGCCAGCGCCTTGCACTCATTGCCCACATGCTCAAACCAGTTTGGACGGCGATAGGTCAGGCTATCTTCGGCCCTGACCCCTTCGGGCGCAAACCACAGGGGAAATTCCACGCCGTCACTGGCCGCAAACACCGCCCCTTTGGATTTGTAAAACTCATAGGCAGGTGTCGTATCGACGGGCCGTCCCGCAGGCCGGTCCTCATAGGGATACATCGTTTTGAACCGGGTCGAATACATGTCGCCCGTGCGCGCCTTGACGTAGTCCTTGCCCGCCCAGCGGCCATAGCGCGCGACGTCCCACATCGCGACATCCAGCGGCGGCTCGCCCTCGGCCATCCACTGGGCGATCACAAGGCCGATGCCCGCGGCTTGGGTAAAGCCCGTCATCACCCCGTTGGCGCACCAGTAGTTCGGCACGCCGGGATAGGGGCCAACCAGTGGGGCAAGATCAGGCGAGAACATGATCGGCCCGTTGATCACCCGCTTGACGCCCGCATCACCCATGACCGGCACAGACTCCACCGCCTGCATCAGGTTGCGTTCGATCCGCTCAAGCGCATCGGGCAGCAGTTCGTGGCCGAAATCGAGCGGTGTGCCGTTCTCTGACCAATGGGTCGCTGTGTCTTCATATACGCCCAGCAGCAGCCCTCTGCCTTCCTGTCGCATGTAATATTCCGCATCCGCGTCGCCAATCAGCGGCAGCTCGTGGCCCATAGCCGCCACTTCGGCGATCTCGTCTGTCACGAAGTAGTGGTGCTCTAGCGGCATCATTGGCAGGTAGACCCCCGCCAGCGCGCCGACTTCACGCCCCCAAAGGCCTGCGGCATTGACGATCCGCTGCGCATGGATGGTGCCGTTCGGTGTGACGACATCCCATGAGGTATCGGGTCGTTGGTTTGTCTCAATCACCGGTGTGTGGCGATAGATTTCGGCCCCGCCGTTCCGCGCACCAATCGCCCAGGCATTGGTTGTTCCGGATGGGTCCACGTGTCCATAGCTCGGCTCGAACAGCGCGCCCTTGATGGTCGCGGGGTCAAGGATCGGGGCCTTTTTGGCCAGTTCCTCAGGCGAGAGCCAGTACGTCTCGACGCCATTGCGGCGATGCATGGCATGGTGCCGCTTCATCTCGTCAATGCGATCATCGGTGCGAGCCAGGGCAATCTCGCCCACATGGTGAAAGCCGCAGGACTGGCCGGTTTCGGCCTCCAGCCTAGCATACATTTCAAAGCCGTATTTGTGCAGCCAAGCGGCATTTGCCCCGCCGCCAAAAGTACCGACGCCGCCCGCAGCGTGCCATGTCGAACCGGCGGTCAACTCGGTCCGTTCAAGCAACACGCAATCGGTGATGCCCGCCTTAGTCAGATGATAGAGAATTGCGGCACCCACTACGCCGCCCCCAATCACCACAACATCGACGGTCGTTTTCATCAGCCCTTAGCCCCCACCGGATTGCGCAGGATGCCGAGGCCCTCAATCTCGACCTCGACCACGTCGCCCTCGACCAGCCAGCGTGCCGGATCATGCGCCGCCGCCACGCCCGCAGGGGTGCCGGTCGCAATAATGTCGCCGGGGCGCAGGGTCATGATGCGCGACAGGAACGAGATGCACTCGGCCACTCCAAAGATCATGTTCTTTGTGTTTCCGTCCTGAAGTGTCTCTCCGCCCACGCGAGCTTGCACGCGCAGGTTCATCAAATCGTTGATGTCGTCCATCAACGTTATCGACGGCCCGCAGGGCGCGAAGGTATCGATCGCCTTGCCGCCGGTCCAAAGCTGATTGGCAAGCTGAAGGTCACGCGCGCTCACATCGTTCAGCACCATGGCCCCGGCCACATGATCCAGCGCATCGGCCACTTCGATATAGCGGCCAGATTTGCCGATCACGACGGCAAGTTCGGCCTCGTAATCCACCTTTTCCGTATCCAGCGGCGGTATAATCGTGTCGGTCGACCCGACCAGGGAATTGGCGTACTTCGCAAAGAAAATGGGGGCAGAGGGAGGCTGCGCGCCCACTTCCTCAGCGTGGTCATGGTAGTTCAGACCGATGCAGATAATTTTTTCAGGGTCCGGGATTGGCGGGCCGATATGGAGGCTTTCCAACGCGTCCACGTGTCCCTGCGCGGCAAGGCTTTCGCGCTTGCCCAGAACCTGAGCTTCCAACCCATCGGGAATGCCATGGTCAAGCAACGCACGCACAGAACCCACAGGCGTTTCCCATCCAATCGCCGCCGTAACGGCAGCCAGATCAAAAACCTCACCGTCAATCTCAAGCCCGCCGCGCCACGCGCCCGGGGCGCCAAAACTCATCAACCGCATCATGTGAATGTAATCTCGATTGTGCCAAAGGGTCCAAAGTTCGCCTTCAGGTGACTTCCCGGTTTCACAGCAACCGATTTGACCGGCGCGCCGGTTATGATGATATCGCCCGCCTTGAGCGATCCGCCCAGACCATCCAACTCGGGCAGCTTGTTAGCCAGCCACGCCAGCGGTTCCGCCGGGTGGCCCATGACGTCACCGGCAGGGGCAGATTGGGTTTCGCCGTCCACCTCCATAGTCAGGGTAATGGCCGCCAGATCAACGTCTTTAGGATCAAGGGAGGTTTCGCCCAACACGACGTACCCGGCACCGGCATTGTCAGCCAATGAATCGTTGGCCTTGGCCCGCATCGCGCCGACCCGGCTGTCAATCACCTCGATGGCGGCCATCACCCGCGAAGATGCCGCCAAAGCATCGGCCAGTGTCACGCCCGGCCCTTCAAGCGGAAAGGCCAGTTCAAATGCCAGCTCAGGCTCGGCACGTGTGTCGCTCAGATGGTCAATCGGCAGCGGCTGGCCCGCCTGCACGAACATGTTGTCCATAAGGATGCCGAAATCTGGTCCGGTCATGCCGTACATCTTCTGCATCGTCTCAGAAGTGAAACCGATCTTGTGACCCGCGGGCTTGCCCCCATCCGCAATCAGCAAATCGACCAGCTTGCGGCGAATGCGGTAGGCATCCTCGAACGCATAGTCGATGCTTTCGCTGGGCGGGATCATGCCCTCGCCGGATTTGAGTGCCGCATGCAGTTGTGCGGCAAGATCACTGTGTTGCGCGTCACTCAGCTTCATTTCGCCACCTCGACCCAATCGGCATAGGCCGGATCTTCGCCGCGCACTGCCTTGGTAAACACCTCTTGGATTTGCGTCCCTATCGGCCCGGGAAAGGCCACCTCGCGCCCATCAACGGACTGCACCGACGTCACCTCAGACGCTGTCCCACAAACAAAAATCTCATCCGCAATGTAGAGATCAGACCGAGAGATTTGGCTCTCACGCACCTCATAGCCCAGATCGTTTGCAATCCGTTTGACGGTGTCCTGCGTGATCCCCTCAAGCCCGCCCGCCGATAAGGGCGGCGTATGGATCACGCCACCACGCACCATAAAGATGTTCTCGGCCGTGCACTCCGCCACCATCCCAGCCGTGTTGAGCATGATGCAGTCGTCATAGCCCGCCGCATAGGCCTCGGCCTTGGCAAGCGAAGAATTCACGTAATTACCCGTCGTCTTGGCCATGGGCGGCATGATGTTGTGATCGTGACGGCGCCAGGAGGATACCATCATCCGCACCCCACGCGCGTTGGCCGCATCCCCGCGTACAGAGGCCCATGGCCACGCCATGATGGCGATGTCGACCTCGCACGGTCCGGTGTCGAGCCCCATATGACCGTATCCGTAGTAAGCCAGCGGGCGAATGTAGCAACTGTCGAGGCCCGTGGAGCGGACGACATCCAGACAGGCGTCGACAATCTCGGGCACCGAATAGGTGATCGGCATATTCAGGATTTTGGCCGAGCGGTAGAATCGCTCGATATGCGGGGTCAGCCGGAACACCCCCGGCCCGTCCGCAGTCGCATAGGCGCGCAGGCCCTCGTAGATGCCAGTGCCGTAATGCAACGTGTGCGTTCCAACGTGGACCCGGGCGTCATCCCAGTCCACCAGAGTTCCATTCATCCAGATTTTTGGCGTTGGTGTGAGTGGCATTTTGCTCCCCGGTTGCTTTTCCGACTTAACTGGCTCAAGCATTGGGCGGCAATTTCAAGTTGTCAAATTATTTTCGACATTTTAATGATTATTGAAATTTTAAGCAATAACAGCCCATTTTGCGCGCATCTCACCGCCGCAGCGCGTGGCAGACAAAGGAATGAACGGCACATGCCAGAATCAGAGACCCTCACCGATATCGCGTATCAACGTGTCCGCGCAGATATTCTGAACGGGTCACTGGCGCCCGGATCGCCCTTGCAGTTCGTGCACCTGCGAGAGACGTACGGCACCAGCATGGGCGTCTTGCGCGAGGCGTTGACCCGTCTCGCCTCCGAAGGGTTGGCGGTCAGCAAATCCCAGCAGGGGTTTCGCGTCGTCGATCTCTCCCTGCAAGACCTGATTGACCTGACCGACTCCCGCATCCTGATCGAAACGGCCGTGCTGCGCGACGCAATTGGCTGCGGAGATATTGAGTGGGAAACCCGTGTCGTGTCCGCGCATCATAGGCTTGAGCGGACAGACAAGCATATCGACGGCGACGAAAACAGCGTGACAGAGGCCTGGACCCTAGCTCATCAGCAGTTCCACATGGCGCTGCTCAGCGCCGCCCCAAACAAACGCCTGATGGGCTTTGCCGAAAGCCTGCGGGCCGCGGCGGAACTCTATCGCCGCTGGTCGATGCCTTATGAGGCGGTCAAGCGCGACGTACCTGCCGAGCATCGCAATATCATGGAATTGTCACTGAACCGCGATGCAGATGCAGCGGGTGCAGCCTTGGCCCACCACCTGTCCTTTACCCGCGACCTGATCGTCAAGGGCAACGCAGAGGTCCGCCAATGACCCCACGGTTCCGCATGCCCGCAGAGTGGGAGCCGCATCAGCGCACCTTCATTGGCTGGCCCTGCCGGGACTGGTCCTGGGGCGAAACTTTGGAACAAGGCCGCGATGAGTTTGCCGCCGTCGCCAACGCTATTGCCGGGTTCGAGCCGGTCACGATGGTCTGCACCAATGAAGCGCAAGCCGTCGATGCCCGGTCCCGTCTGTCGGAAGCTATCGATATTCTGGTGCGCCCGATGGATGGCTCGTGGTTGCGCGACAACGGTCCCCTTTTTGTGACCGACGGCACGTCCCTGCACGCGCGTCACTTCAAATTCAACGCCTGGGGCGAACGCCATGCCGACCGCGACCGCGACGCCCGTTTGGGTCGGTCCATCGCCGAACATATGGGAGTACCCGTCACCCCGATCGACATCGTGCTGGAAGGTGGCGCTATTACGCTCGATGGTTCTGGCACGCTCATCGCGCCCGAAGGCTGCGTGCTGCACGAAACGCGCAACTGGCACCTGACCAAAATGCAGGTCGAAGCCGGGATGAAAGAGGCCCTTGGCCTCGACCGGATCATCTGGCTACCCGAAGGCCTCGCCCAGGATCAGGCCCGCGACCCCGAGCGGATGTATTACGGCACGGACGGTCATATCGACCTTTTCATGTGCTATATCGGCGTGAACAAAGTGCTGATGCTTTCGGTGCCCGAAGATGATCCAAACGCCGAAACCCTCGCCAAAAGCCGCGCCATTCTCGAAAGCCAAGGCGTCGAAGTCGTGGACTTCCCGCATATGTCCGGCTTCATGGCGGGCGAGAATTACATCATCGCGCCCTATATGAACTTCTACATTTGCAACGGCGCCGTGATCATGCCCCACGCCGGTGAAAATCCTGAGGAGGACGCCGCCGCCCAAGCCGCGCTGCAATCACATTTCCCCGACCGTGAGGTTATTTCGATCCAAATGCGCGCGGCTCCCATGCAAGGCGGCGCGATCCACTGCCTGACACAGCAAATGCCGGCGGTCGCCTCAGCCTGAGGGGGTCGCCTGGGCGGCGCCATGCGCTTTCATTTCGTGAAGATGCTCTTGCGACCATCGATTGATAGCTTTGATCATTGGTAGACTACTCCGTCTTAGTGTCAGGACTCATATCCAATAAATGACAGTTGCGGCGAGGGCGATTACGGAAACTAAGACTTTGGGGCATTTCTCTCAGAAGTCGCCGCGCAGAACTTTCCGTATGCCGAGACGAACATCGCCATGCATCAGGGTGAGCAGGAGAAATTCCTGGAGGCGCTCGATAAATGATTGCCGACCCATCAATGACCCTACGTGAAGGAATGACGACATGACGCAATGGATTGACGCATGTTCCACCGACGATATCGATGAAGAAGACCTGATCACGTGGGAGCACGACGGCCACACTTATGCGATTTACAACACCGAAAAAGGCTTTTTTGCCACCGATGGCATGTGCACGCATGAAGAACAAAGCCTCGCCGATGGGCTGGTCATTGATTGCGTGATTGAGTGCCCATTGCACGGTGGGCGATTTGACGTCTGCACAGGCAAGGCCCTGTCGGCACCCGTCAGCGTGGACCTCAAAACCTATGAAGTAAAAGTCGAAAACGGCCGCATTTTTGTGAATATACGTTAGCCTGACGTGTGTTACGCGATGCATTTCTGGGTCTTGAGGGCCGAAAGGTGACTATGTTCCTAAACTTCGCAGACTTATCCGAGCTACCTGCTGACGGGCGCATCGCGTTGTCAGCGCTGTGAAGGATCATTACGCTGCGACGACCTTGGAACTGGCGACGCCCATTTAGTTTGTGCAAGTAGTTGTTTTGCTTTGCAATTACGATGTTTTAGAGGATGAGAACAATTGTTAAGAACGAGATATTGATGAATAAAATAGACTTCACGCTGAGCGCTCTTGACCGTATGCCCCGGGCTCGTCTCGGGCATCTTCCTACCCTGATCGAGGCGATGCCAAACCTGGGTCAAGAGTTGGGGCTGTCACTTTATGTCAAGCGCGATGATTGCACAGGGATCGGCTTTGGCGGCAACAAGGTTCGTCAATTGGAGTACTATCTGGGGGCTGCACAAGTCGCCCAAGCCGATGTTTTGCTCATTACAGGCGCTGTCCAGTCAAACTTCGTGCGCACCGCCGCCGCAATGGGCGCACGTCTTGGGATGAGGTGCCACATTCAGCTCGAAGAACGGGTGCCTGACGTATCGGACCTGCATCGCACCAATGGTAATGTAATGTTGGATAAACTGCTTGGTGCGACCCTCCATTCGTACCCAGATGGCGAAGACGAGGCTGGGGCCGACGCCGCGATTGGACGGATTGCAGACGACCTGCGTCATGCAGGCCATAGACCGTATATCATTCCGCTTGGTGCAGATAGCAAACCGCTTGGAGCCCTCGGATATGTTCGGGCCGCGCTTGAACTTCTCACGCAGGCAAAAACTGTTGGCGACTTTGATGAAATCATTGTCGCCTCGGGCAGCGCACTCACCCATGCGGGCCTTCTGTTGGGCCTCCGCTTGGCAGGAGATGAAACGCCGGTACGCGGTATTTGCGTCCGTCGAGATGCAGCGCAACAAGCCGCGCGTGTCATTCAACGCGTGGCGGATACAGCAGACTTGTTGGGGGTAGATAGCGCGGTTGTTTCTCCGCAAGACGTGCGCGTCACTGATGCGGCACTCGGGCCAGGATACGGCAGAATGACCGCCGGCACGCGTGCAGCCATTGAACGAACGGCCCGTGCCGAGGGCCTGTTTCTGGACCCTGTCTATACTGGCAAGGTGATGGCGGGACTGATTGGGTTTGCTGAAGCCGATGCGTTGCGCGGAGATCGCGTCTTGTTTTGGCATACTGGCGGGCAACCGGCGCTGTTTGGCTACGCCGATCAATTCACGTACTGATCATGGACTCTGTTTTGGGTGGTATGATCGCGGCAAATCTGGTCGTGGCGGGTGCCGCATTTTTGCAGGCAAGCGTGGGTGTTGGCTTTGCCATGATTGCCGTCCCGCTATTGCTGTTACTGGATCCCGAGCTGGTGCCTGTTCCTGTTTTGTCGGCGATGACCGTTTTGGCAGTAGCAATGCTGATCCGTGAGCGCGATGCATTTGATCGTAAAGGTGTCATGGCGCTTTTGCCCGGACTGTCGGTGGGCGTTGTTATTGCGATGCTGGTGTTGCCATTGCTGCCTGCGACTATGGATAAAGTTTTTGGCCTATTGATTGTCGCAGCGGTGGTCTGGTCCATTTGGGGCCCGGTGGTTCACATGACCCGAAACACTCTGTTTGTCGCAGGCACCCTTGCAGGGGCAATGGGAACGGTTTCGGGCCTTCACGGTCCTGCGCTGGCCGTCGCCTATCAACGCTATGCTCCCGCGCAAGCACGCGCCACGATTGCCGGGGTTTTTATAGTGGCATCGATATTATCGATTCTGGCTCTCTTGCTTTCAGCCGCTTCGGACACCCGCGATCTCATTGCAGGTCTGGGACTTTTGCCGGGGACATTGATCGGGTTCGGCGCAACATTTATCCTTCCGCGACCAGCACCCAAACTCGCCCGCAATGCAATGCTTACTGTGGCATTCGTCAGTGCATTGGCGTTACTTGCCCCTTAGGCGCTTCTGCAGGCTGGCTTTGCAGGTGCCAGATAGGAAAACAGATAAGCTGTCATTCCCGCAAGAATGAATTGAACGTCTGTTTCGTCCGCAACTTGCAAAATTGGCATCTGATCTATTCTGCGACCCGCACGAATGGCCGCATTTCCTGCCGCACGGCGGCGTGAAGATTTCGTTCTTGCCGCGTTATTCTCGCTGCGTGCGCACGGAGCATAAAATGCGAATTCACAGGATGGGCTCTGAAGAGCCATTAGCTGCAGAAGGCACGAACGTCTGCTCCATTTGAAAACAGGCCCGGGTCATGATTCTTTGAGGGCGAGGTATCAGCGATCAATCGAACACGCGCTCAAACTGTTCTCGCCAAGCCTCCCCGGCGAGAAAGCACAGATCGTAGAGGCTTACCGCCGATGGTTCGCGCCCGCAGGTGAGCCGTTTCAGGACCACCGGTGCTAGGCTCCAGACTCATTGATGGTCAAAGCCAGAACAAGACGGTTGCGGCGAGGG
>CALFSV010000276.1 GCA_937916485.1 uncultured Paracoccaceae bacterium
GGTAGCGAACAGGCGGGAAGGAGGCAAGTTGCTGCGCCTTCGGCCGACTGAAAGCCGGCAGGGTCCGACGCCCTCACCACACTACCGCGCTTCACCGCCAAACCGCTCGTCTGGAAACGTGGCATTCTGACGGAATCGTGTATCGGCGGCGATCCGGGGCCATTGGGATGGCACCGGGTTTTCGGCAGCCTTTAACAACCTGGGCGTGTTGGTGTCGGGATTGTGTCGTTGATATGGCGGGCTGGAAAGCGCCACCTTTGCGGTGCCCATTTTTTTGGCAATCGGCGGAGTTCATCCGACGCTCTCCCGCGGCTCAGAATAGTCCTAAGCCGCGGAAACCGACCCATTTGGATAGGTCTTCAGGAGGATTGTAGCGATACGTTCATCAGGGCGGCCTGGCTTTTTTCGTTGTCGAAATCCATCAAGCGGCCCACCGGCAACGCGCTTAGGAGACCCAACCGCGTCATCCACCGGCTGAACACTGCCGGCACGATTCCGATGACATGACTGGCGCCAAGATCTCGGGCCGTCGATGACATTTGTTGCATCAGAAGCGTCTGGATTGCGATCCGCCGATTTGAAGGAACAGACGGTACGACAAAGAGGCGCGTCGCCTCCCAGATGTAGGGTTTTGTCGGTGCGTCCATGTACAAAAGGTCACTTGGAATGTTGGGCAGAAGACCAAGCTGCGCATCCCGTATCATGTAGCTGTGAAGGCCGCAGGTACGATCTGTGGGGATCAACCGCACTCCGGCCATCACTTCTCCATACTCATGAAGAACGATCCAGCGTGCGTAAGGTGTGTCGTATTGATCGAATTCCATACCGTCCACCTGGGGCAGGTCCCATCCCTTGGTGTCGATGAATGTTTCCCGACGCGCACGCAGGTAGTCAATCATCAACTCGCCATGATGATGGAGGTTGCTGAACGACAAGGTACTTGCGCGCAAACGCGCGTGATCGGGCGAAATATCGCGATTGACCACAACCGGCTTTGACCGCTTGAGCCTACGAAATGGTTGTCGAGAGTCCTTCCACAGACTGTCTTGCGGAACCAACTCTGGAAATACTGCGAGTGCCCTGGCTGTCGCCTGCGCCTCTACGGGTATGCCCATCAAAATGCCTCAAACTTATTATTGATCCCAAAAAACCGGAAGTTACATGTTTTGGCCACACTAGCGCCCACAACTACCTGCAATATCTGATTATCGTGTTGAGAAACCCACAGTATGAGACCGCTAATTTGATCATCGCGCCGTAGCCGAACTGCAGCTCACAGTTGCACAACGCAAGTCGGACGAATAGCATTTTGAACGGAAATGGCTCTTGGTTGAGCGATTATCCGCACATCGAACGGATAGAACATGACATCGCCTACCCAGGCCAACGCTGGTTCATCATCTGAAGAGACGCAAAAGCTGATCCGTCAGATGCGGCACTATTCGGCTGTCGGTCTGAGGCTGTTTGCGCAGCGGCAAATGATTTTTGCCGCCGCGATCGGCCTTGCGGCATTCTATTACGAGGCGTGGATTGCGATCACGACGCTGGTGCTGATCGTTTTGTCAGAGGCCTACGACTACTGGATCTTCCTTCAGATCCGCCGTTGGCGCGGCCAGGATAGTCGAACCGCCAAGCGCTTTCTCTACAAGATATACTTTGGCACCATCCTTAGTGCGAGCGTGATCAGTTTCTTCTCGCTCGGCATCGCGATGGGCCAGGGACCTACAACCCATTTTATGCCCTTGTTCCTATTGTTTGCCGCCGCTTTGTTTGCTGCCATGAACAACCACCACCTGGTGTCCGTACTTGTGCTGCGGCTCATCATCTATGGTCTAGTCTTTCTGTTTATCCCGATCCGCGACATCTGGATGACCAGTGCGCCGCTGCAATCGGAACTCTGGACGCAGTTCTTCACGAGCATCTTTGTCCTATACTTCATCGTGGACTGTTCGCGCATCTACCTGAATTTCTACCGTGCCAATGTTCAGGCCTTGGACGCCCTCAAGGTCGAGCATGAAAAGACCAAGATGGCCTATCGTGCCAAGTCCGAGTTCCTGTCCACGGTCAGCCACGAGTTGCGGACTCCCTTGGCATCCATCAAAGGCTCGCTCGACATCGCCAACTCTGGCGCGCTGGGCGAAATTCCAGACAAGGTCAGCAGCGTCCTGACGATTGCACAGCGCAACAGTGTGCGCCTAAATTTGCTGATCGAGGAAATCCTCGACCTGCAAAGCATCGAGTCGGGCAAGATGGCCTTCAAGTTCAAGCCGGTCAACCTGGCCCAGCTCCTTACGAATGCCGTCAACGCGAACACCCCATTTGCGCATACTTGCAAGGTCAACGTAGAATTGGAGCCACCCCCGAACGATGTTTTCATCTGTGCCGATCAGACAAGGGTCGAGCAGGTCTTGGCCAATATGTTGTCCAATGCGGCTAAGTTTTCACATCCCGAAGGCAAGATCATTGTCCGGGCAACGGTCGAAAACCAGATGGTACGCATCGAGATCGTCGACGAGGGGATCGGACTCTCCGAGGACGATCACGACAGGGTCTTCGACCAGTTCAGCCAAGTCGACTCTTCCGACAATCGGCATTTCGGCGGGACCGGGCTTGGGATGAACATCTCCAAGCGCATCATGGAAGCGCACGACGGCTTGATCGACTACACCAAGAACAAGGGTCCTGGTACGACGTTCTTCCTCGAAGTCGCTCGTTGCGAGGCCTCTGACAAGACAGAAGATGGTACGACAAGCACCTCCAAGCGCGGCATATTCACGCTCCACGACGGGGGTCTGGACGAAAAGAAGATCGACCGAAAGGCCTCCTGATCTTTTGATCAGACGCCCTCATGCCGGTTGATGCCTAGGTCATGACTTGACCAACTGTCAGATCTTCAAGGTAGCTCTATTGGAAACTGACCGTTACCGCGGTGTCCCGAAGCTCGCAGTCTTGCCAATATCTCGTCCTGCCCAAGCCATCTTGTTCTGCCATACAGAAACTCGACCCGGTGACGCCGTAGTGGCGGTTGTATCTTGAGTCACTTCTTTTGGTCATCGTTTTTGCAGTGAAGGAGCATTTATCCATGGGTGGCATTGAGAAAAGCATGATGAGCGAGGCAGAAGTTCTTGCACGTGTTCTGGCTCAAGCGCCGGCTCCGGTTCAACCAGATGCCAAGCAAAGACCCGCGCCACAAAAGCGACCATGGGACCTGCCCGGTTTTCAGGGCAAGGCACGTGTGTTGACTGACATCGGCCTGATGCCGCTCGAGGCGCTGCGTCGTCGCGACAAGGTCCGGCTTGCATCGGGTGCTTATGTCCCGGTGATGATGGTAGACCGAATTGACCTTGATGAAGACTTTCTCAGGCGTCATCCCAATGCTCAGCCTGTCCTTATCACAGCGGGATCACTTGCACGTGGACGGCCCGAGGTCGATGTGGTCGTATCGCCAGCCCAAATGGTAAACGCCGCGCCATTACCTCAGGATAGCGGATTTCTGTCCGCGGCAGAGTTGGCGGTCCGGCCCGGAGTCATGGTCCGGCCAAGTGCAACCGCCACATACTTTGTGTTTCACGTCGGGCAGAAGTCCGATGTGCTGATCGAAGGCCTTTGGTGTCGCACGACGCCATGACACCAATCGCCTAAAGCGGCGCCATCTTCAGGCGGAGAGCGCCTGAATAAGGGGCATTTGGACCTCAGTCGCACAAAATACAGGCAATGCTTTGCGTGGCTGGTGACATGGCACAGCCATTGCTTTGCGAATCTGTCCGTCACAAGACCAATTGTCCTTGCAGGGTGTCTAGGGTTCCGCCGCATTTTCCGCGGGTCAGGACCGAGAGACGCCGCCCGGCGGGCCAAATCGCGCTGGGTACACGGCGGGGCAAAAACCCGGGAGAGCACTGCAAAGGTTGGCCTGTCTCTCGTCCCGTTCTGCCTATGGCCGCCTTCTGACGTCACCTTGGTGGAACGTACAGATCTGGAGATTGCCATGACATTTAGAACACTACTATTGACCGCCGCCGCAACGTCCATTTTGACGGCCCCTGCTGCTATTGCGCAGGAAAAGACCGAATTCCGTATTGCCTGGTCGATCTATGTCGGCTGGATGCCCTGGGGCTATATGGAAGACAGCGGCATCATGGATCGCTGGGCCGACAAATACGGCATCGACGTCGAGATCGTGCAGATCAACGACTATATCGAGTCGATCAACCAATACACCGCAGGCGCCTTTGACGGCGTGTCCGCGACAAACATGGACACCCTGTCCATTCCTTCCGGCGGCGGTGTCGATACCACGGCCCTGATCGTGGGCGACTATTCCAACGGCAATGACGCCATTATCCTCAAGGGCGAGGGCGACCTGACTTCGCTCGCAGGCCTGCCGGTGAACCTGGTGGAGCTGTCCGTCTCGCACTACCTGCTGGCGCGGGGCCTGGACAGCGTGGGCCTGTCCGAACGGGACCTAGACGGGGTCATCAACACCTCTGACGCCGACATGATCGCCGCCTTTGCCGCCGATGAGGTTCAGGCTGTCGTCACCTGGAACCCCCTGGTAAGCGCCATCATGGAAGAGCCGGGGGCAAACATGCTCTTCGACAGCTCTGACATCCCCGGCGAGATCATCGACCTGATGGTCGTCAACACCGAGGTGCTTGAGGCCAACCCTGACTTTGGCAAGGCCCTCGTGGGGGCGTGGTACGAGACCATGGCCCTTATGGCTGCCGGTGACGAAGAGGCGCTGACCGCAATGGCCGAAGCCTCGGGAACCGATTTGGCGGGCTACAACGCCCAACTCGCCTCGACCGAGATGTTCTACGACCCCGCCGCCGCCGTCGCCTTTACCGAAAGTGCAGAGTTGCCCGCCACCATGGTCAGCGTGGCAGAGTTCCTGTTCGACAGGGGCATCCTTGGCGAAGGTGCGCCGTCGGCGGACTTTGTCGGCGTGGCCTACCCGGACGGTACGGTCACAGGGGATGCCAACAACGTGCAATTCCGCTTTGACACGACCTACATGCAGATGGCGGCTGACGGCGGACTGTAAGGGCAAAAGGCCAGAGGCCCTGACATGCGCTGGATCAATCGACATCCAGGACGGGCCTTCGCAGCCTTTCTGATGATCCTGCCCTTTGTGGCAGTTGTCCTGGCCTATGCCATTGGCTCGGATATCCGCCGGGCGGAAAACCCGGCGGACAAGCTCTTACCGGCCCCCTCCCAGATCGTCGCCACGGCCGAGCGTCTGGTGACGGAAGGGGACAGGCGATCAGGGCGCATCCTGTTTTGGGATGACACGGCGGCCAGCCTGAAGAGGCTTGCCATCGGCGTCGGCATTGCGGCCAGCATCGGCCTGATCTCGGGCCTCGCCATTGGCCTGATCCCGCTGATCCGGGCGGGGCTTGCAGGGTTTACCGCTGTCATCTCCATGGTGCCTCCCCTCGCTCTGTTACCAATACTCTTCATAACCTTCGGTCTGGGAGAGCTGTCGAAGGTCGCCCTGATCGTCATCGGTATCACCCCGTTCCTGATCCGGGACCTGTCGCAGCGGGTGATCGAGATCCCGTCCGAACAGCTGATCAAGGCCCAAACCCTTGGCGCCTCCAGCGCGGTCATCGCACTCAGGGTTGCCCTGCCGCAGATCATGCCGCGCTTGATTCAGGCCGTTCGCCTGTCGCTTGGTCCTGCCTGGCTTTTCCTCATCGCGGCCGAGGCGATTGCCGCCGAAAACGGGCTCGGCTACCGCATCTTCCTTGTCCGGCGCTATCTGGCGATGGACATCATCCTCACCTATGTCGCCTGGATCACCCTGCTGGCCTTCCTGATGGACTGGGCCCTGCGCTGGCTGTCGAACCGGCTTTACCCCTGGGTCGGGGAGGGAGGGTTATGAGCTTTGTCGCGGTCCGCGATCTGTTCCAGTTCTACGGCCCCCGCCCGATCCTTGAGGGGGTCAACATCGATGTGGCCGAAGGGGAATTCATCTCCATTGTCGGGGCATCGGGCTGTGGCAAGTCCACCTTCCTGCGCCTGCTTTTGGCGCAAGAGCAGCCAACCCGGGGCGAAATCAGCATTGCTGGGGCAGCACCGGCCCGGGAACCCGGCCCTGACCGGGGGGTGGTATTCCAACGCTACTCGGTCTTTCCGCATATGACCGTGCGCGACAATCTGGTCGCCGCAGAGGCGTTTCGCAAGACGCGGCTTGGCAGTCTGTGGGGCAGGGCCAAAGCGGCGGCACACGAACGCGCGGATGAGACACTCGCCCGGATCGGCCTGTCGCATGTGGCGGATCAATATCCGTCGGCCCTGTCAGGCGGGATGCAGCAACGGCTTGCCATTGGTCAGGCCCTCGCCGGCCGCCCGCGTATCCTGTTGCTGGACGAGCCCTTCGGCGCGCTTGATCCGGGTACCCGGCTGGCGATGCATGACTTTCTGCAGGCCTTGCGGGCCGAGACACAGATGACCGTCTTTATGGTTACCCACGACCTGTCCGAAGGGTTCAAGCTCGGCGACCGGGTCCTTGTCTTCGACAAGCCCCGCTGGGACCCGCAAGCGCCCGAGGCCTACGGCGCCACCATCACCTACGATTTCGATGCCAGAAACAACGGCATCCCGTTTCAAACCATCCAGGAGGAAACCAATGTTCTTCGGCCCCAGTGATCGCAGCCGATCGCACCACCCCGCCGACCGCAAGGTCCGCGACCGGCACTTCCACCACCCGGACCTCAGCCAATTGCTGGGCTGGAAGGCCATGCAGAAAGAGGCCGATATTCCCGAAGGCGAATGGGAGAAAGAACGACAGTGGGCCCTGCGCATGGGCCTGACCGCCGCCGACAGCATCGAAGACCGCAATATCCCCACCTTCGCCAGGGGAGAGCTGCCGCACTACGCCGGCATCAACACCTTCCTCAAGGCCCCCTACGCCGAGGATGTGACCGAGGTGGGCGAGTATGACGCCACCGTCCTTGGGGCCCCGTTTGATGGTGGCACCACCTACCGCCCTGGCACCCGCTTTGGCCCGCAGGGCGTGCGCAAGATCAGCGCCCTTTACACGCCCTACAACTACGAGATCGGCGTCGACCTTCGCGAGGAAATGAGCCTGTGTGACGCTGGCGACATCTTCACCATCCCCGGCAACATCGAAAAGACCTTTGATCAGATCAGCCGGGCGGTCAGCCATGTATTTTCCTCTGGCTCCATGCCGATCATCATCGGGGGTGACCACTCCATTGGCTTTCCTTGTGTGCGGGGCATTGCGGAATGTACCTCCAAGAAGATCGGGATCGTCCATTTCGACCGTCACGCCGACATTCAGGAAAAGGACCTGGATGAGAGGATGCACACCACACCATGGTTCCATTCAACCAACCTGCCCAACGTTCCGGCCAAGAACCTTGTCCAGGTCGGCATTGGCGGCTGGCAGGTCCCGCGCGAGGCGGTGAAGGTCGCGCGTGAGCGTCATACGAACATCATCACCATGTCGGACATGGAAAAGATGGGCATCGACAAGACCGCCGAAATGGCGCTTGAGATGGCGTGGGACGGGGTGGACATGGTCTACATGTCCTTCGACATCGACAGCATCGACTGTGGTTTCGTTCCGGGTACGGGCTGGCCAGAACCCGGCGGCTTCCTCCCGCGTGAGGCGCTTGCTTTGGCCTCCAAAGTTGCGGCCGAAGGCATCTGCGGGATGGAGCTTGTCGAGGTTTCGCCCCCCTACGACCAGTCCGAGATTACGGCCCTGATGGGCACCCGCGTTATCGTCGATGTGCTTGGGGCCATGGTGTCCAACGGGACCTTGGGCAAACATCGTCGGCATATCGACAAGCCTGTGAGCTTGCCGATGGGTGACTATTGCGAGGCCACCCACGGCAAACGTTGGACCACCCGCGCAAAGATGAGGGACTGATGCCTCACGACCATCATCACCACGACCATGAGAGTGGGCACAGCCATGCCCACGATCATCAACACGCCCATGATCACAACCATCCACAGGACCACCTGCACAGCCATATGCATCAGGCCGATGTCGCGGCCGAGCTTCAGGTCCTGACGGCACAGTTCATCGATGGGTTCATCCAGGCCAAGGACAAGATGTCCTACCTGCGACTGGCCGGCGTCCCGCTCGAAAAGCCGGGCGTCGACGGGGGGCTGTCCCTCAAGCTGGTGGACGTGAAGCTGACCACCGAATGGCAGGTCGGTACGGCCTCGCCGTCCTTCGGATCGCGCGAGCTGAGCTATCTGCCCTACCCAGGGCCGATGGTCACAGAGCGGACCAACATGGGGCTGGTCTATGTATCGCTGGACAGCAAGGAGGTTATGGACCTTCGTGCGTTCCTCTATGCCAAAATGGAGTACGTCTAGTTGGCTTGACAATCCTGCAGGGCCGCTCAGGCGACCCTGCGTTTCTGTTGTGATGCCTCATGCGCGCCGTTCATCGCTGCTCGACGGCGCCACCCGACGACAACGCTTGGCACGGCGATGAACAGGACGACAAGGGCGAGGGCGGCAAGGGTCTTGGTCAACAGGTCGGCCCAGCTGAAAACGACCTGGTAGATGACCAGAATGTAGACGTGGAAGACGAACATCTGGATTGAGTACTTGCCCACGTTTCGCAGAGCGCTGAGGTTAAAGTACCAATGGCCAAGCCGGTGAAGCGGGCGCAGCCAGGCGTCGTCGCGGATCAGGATGATCGAAACGAAGGCAACGATCAACGCGATCCTGAGAAGGTATAGGGGGTGCAACCCGAACCGGGCCGCGCTTCCCACAAGCTGCTGGGCCGGGTTCATGGGATCGGGGAAATAGGGCGTGATCCGCAGGTACCCAAAGGTCAGCATGATGACGGCCAACAGCGCGACGATCACCTTGGCGTCGAGGCCACGCACATAGCTGGGGATCTCAAGCGCGTGACGGCCGACAAGAAGCGAGGTGATGAACAGGAATTGCCACGCCGCAATATCAAAGGCGACAAAGGCCCCCGAAAACCCGAAAAAGCCCTGCAACGCCGTCAACTGTGACGCGGCATAGATGCCAAAGGACGCCGCAAACAGGATCGAGGGACGGTTCAGCGCCTCGATCAGAACAAACGGGCTCAGGATGAGAAAGCAGATGAAGTAGATCGGCAAGACATCCGAATAGGCCCCGCCGCTTTGCATGGTGATGATGTCGATGAACGACTCGAAGAAGGTATGCCCGGCCAGCAAGCTAAAGACAAAGATCGGCAGGGCAGACAGCAAGTAGTATTTGTAAATCGTGGAAAGCCGGTTCGACAGAAACGCCTTCTTTGCCGCCTGCGACGTATACTTCTGATACCACAGATAGCCGACGAGAAGGCCCGAGATGAACACGAAGAACTCCGCGTCCCGCAGAAAGAGCAGTTTGGAATGCGACAGGTACAGCAACCAGTCGATGTCAGGGTCCACGCTCAGGTGAACCAGGACCATGCCAATCAGAAGATGGCCACGAAGGCCGTCAAAGATGCTCAGTCTGGGTTGTGATGCCATTCATTGTCTAGGCTGACCTTGGTCCTGCAAAGGGACAGAGTTGTGGCGCGACTGGGGCGCAGGCGCGTCACTTGCCATGGCATCGCACAAGACATTTGTGCCGCTGAAACGGCAACAACTGGCCCCTTCAGGTGCCTCGGTGCCACGAGACCCGCCTCGCACGGAACGACAGGCAAGGCGGAGATGTTCCAAGCACCTCATTTGTGCGCCATCCGCCAGATGCGCGGACAGGTTATCGGGCAGAACTGCGTTTCTAGAACCTGCGGACGGGTACGAAGGCGTGCATGTCGTCAAAAGTGCACAAGGTGACTTCTTTTAGCGTCATCGTCGGGAGGGTATCGATCAGAGCCTTTGCGACCTCGTCGGACAGATCCAGGACAAGCTCGGCCTCGTCTGGGTCCAGCCAGCGAAGAAGGTAGCCCAATGTGATGTGGAACCCGTAGGTGTCGAAATCTGGTTTGTGGATGCCAGTGGCTTCACGCAGGCTGGCGCGCGCCACCCGTAGGCGATGCTCTTCTTCGTCAGTTGCCCCGGACACGCTGACGGAGAACCCGCCAAAGATGTTGTCCAGCTTGATTGAGATATCGCGGGGGAGCGCAAGTCCTTCGGTCGCGACCGCAAAGGCACCGGTCACGGCGCTGACAGGGGCGTCGCTTGGCAACGTGCGCGGCCATTCCGGCGCCGAGCGGGCGAGGTTGGTCACGCCTTCAAAGACCGTCATGTGAAAGCTTGACGGTGGCAGGAATGAAAACGACCGGTGGAACGGGCCATCGCTGAGTCGCTGTTGCGCCGCTGACAGGGCCGCGTGGGCAACGGATGCTTGGTCGATATGACAAATGAAGGTGTTGCCGGGAAACGGCATGACGACGCCGTCCACCTGAAACTTTTCGCCCACAGCCGAGGGGCGTTCGCCGCCTGTCAGTTCGCCTGTCAGGTACCTTTTCGCGGTGGTGCGATCGCGGCTCATGCCAGGGTAACCTCAGCCGCCTTGCCTTTCGCGGTGTGGGCCAGTTTGCGGCCTGTATCGGCGTCGAACAAATGCACGGCAGAGGCTGGGATCTGCAGGATCACGTCCTCGCCGGGGGTGTAATGGCGATACTCGGTCGACAGGACGGACAGGGTCAAATCCTCGTAGGTCAGGTGATACAACCGGGCGGCCCCCAACTCTTCGGCGAACTCGAACCGCGTAACAAGACCAGGAGCTCCAGGAGCGGCGATCGCAATCTCTTCGGGCCGGAGGCCGATCTGGACAAGCTTGCCATCCCGCCCCGCAACGGCCGGCGCGTCGACAGCTATCGTCTGGCCACCTCCAAGCGTCACCCCCTGCCGGGATGCCGAGATTTGTGCAGGAAGAAAGTTCATGGCCGGGCTGCCGACGAAACCTGCCACATAGGTGGAGGCCGGGTTGTGGTAAATCTCGGATGGGGTGCCGACCTGCTCGATCGTTCCCTTGTTCATGATCACGATACGATCCGCCAGGGTCATCCCTTCGTGCTGATCGTGGGTCACAAAAACGCTGGTCGCACCGATCCGATTGTGAATACGGCGGATCTCGTGGCGCATCTGCACGCGCAGTTTTGCATCGAGGTTGGATAGCGGCTCATCAAACAGAAACACCTTGGGTTCGCGGATGATTGCGCGGGCCATGGCCACCCGTTGCCGCTGCCCACCGGACAACTGGCCGGGCCTGCGCTCCAGGAACTCCATCAGGCCGACAGAGGCGGCGACCTCTTCCACCTTCTTGCGACGCTCGGCCTTTGGCATGCCGGCGACACGCAGGGCATATCCGATGTTTTCGGCGACGGTCATATGGGGGTAAAGCGCATAGTTCTGGAACACCATCGCGCAGCCACGCTCGCGGGGTTCGAGGGCGTTCACAACCTGATCGGCAATCGCGATCTCGCCTCCGCTGATGTCCTCGAGGCCTGCGATCATCCGCAGCAGGGTCGACTTGCCGCAGCCTGACGGGCCAAGGATGACAACAAATTCGCCGTTGCGGATGTCAAGGTCGACGCCGTGGACGACTTCGTCCTTGCCGTAGGATTTGCGGACCTTGCGGATGGAGATATCGGCCATCGGAGGCTCCTTACTTGTCAGTGTTGATGAGGCCGCGCACGAACCAGCGCTGCATGAAAATGACGACGAGGATTGGGGGGATCATGACCATGAGGGTGGCAGCCATCGCGATATGCCAGTTGGGGACGCCGCCCCCGGTGGTCATGGCATCGGGCACCAAATTGCCAAGCTCTACGACGACTAGACCATAGTTTGCCCGGTCCGTGATGATCAGTAGGGGCCAGAGATACTGGTTCCAGGAGTAGACGAACATGATGGTCGCGAGTGCCGCGATATTGGTTCGCGACAGGGGGATCAGCACTTGCCAAAGAAAGCGCAAGGGTCCGGCCCCGTCCATCTTGGCGGCCTCTACCAGTTCATCGGGGATCGTGAGAAAGAATTGGCGATACAGGAATGTCCCGGTTGCGGTGGCGATCAAGGGCAGGATCAGCCCGGTGTAGGAATTAAGCATGTTCCATTGAAGATCGACCCGGACCCCCGATGCCCGCTCGATCAGCCATGTCATGCCAGTCCAGTCCAGAATTGTCTGAAAGGGCATCAAGGCATTGGCGGCGACCGCGTAGGTGGGCACGATCCGAACCTCGAGGGGAAGCATCAGAGTAATGAAGATCAGCCAGAAGATCGCCATCCGCAGCCGGTGATTGAAAAAGACGATCCCAAAGGCGGTGATGGCGGCAATGGTGATTTTGCCAACCACAACGCCTACGGAAACGATGAAAGTATTGACGAACTTTGGCCCAAAATCGGCCTGGGTCCAGGCAGCCTGGACATTGATCCAAAGCTGGTCACCCGGCCAAATCTCGACCGGGGCCGAATTGACCGTCTGAAGGTCATGTGTCGCCGCGACATAGGCGATCCAGACCGGCAAGAGCAGCAGCGCCAGCCCTGTGATCAGGATGAGGTGGGTGGCGACATTAAGGATGGGGGTGCGTTCGATCATGGCGCCGTCCTCTCAGGTGTAGTGTACGCGCCGCTCGATGTAGCGGAACTGGACAAAGGTCAAGGCGATGACGAGGACCATCAGGATGATCGACTGGGTGGCGGCACCTGAATAGTCAAATCCGCGAAAGCCATCGGAATAGATCTTGTAGACCATCAGGTCGGTCGCCCGGGCAGGGCCGCCCCCTGTGAGGGTGTCAATGATGCCAAAGCTGTCTGTGAAACTGTCCGTGATGTTGATGACGAGGATGAAGAAGAACGTTGGTGCCAGCAGCGGCAACTGGATGTCGCGCATCCTGCGCAGCACGCCCGCGCCATCCATTGCTCCGGCCTCGACCAGGCTGCGGGGAATCGACTGCAGGGCTGCAAGAAAAAAGATGAAGTTGTAGGAAATCAGCTTCCACGATCCGGCGACGATGACCATGATCAGCGCTTGGTTTCCGTTTAGGGTCGGGTCCCATAGACCTGGCATGGCTTTGTTGACAAAGGACAAAAGGCCAGCGTTGGGGTTGAAGACAAACCTGAAGGCCAGCCCGACAGCAGGGGCGGCGATGGCATAGGGCCAGATCAGCCCGATGCGAAAGATCTTGTAGCCTTTCAACTGCCGGTCGGCGAACAAAGCCAGAATGAGGGCCATCCCCATGGCCAGCACCGTTGATGACAGGGCAAAAATGATCGATGCAGTCACGGATTGCCAGTAGACCGGGTCACCCAGCACCTGGCGGAAGTTGTCCAGTCCGACCCAGGTGTTGCCGCCGCCCCAAGGTTGCTCGAGGGTAAAGGCCCAATACACCGCCTGGCTGGCGGGCCAGTAAAAGAACACAAAGATGATCAGGAGTTGTGGAGCCACAACGAGGGCGGCAATCCAGTTGTTCTTGAAGTAGGCGCGACGCATCGGGGGTTCCTGACGGGATGGGGAGGGGTCTGGAAGTCGAAGGGCGGCCCCGAACTGGGCCGCCCTTCCATTCGGTCTGTGACGCGATCAGGGGAAAGTTTTCCCAGCATAGGTGCGGGCAAAACGATCCAGGATGACGTTGCCGCGCTCGACAGCGGTATCGAGGGCTTCCTGCATCGTCTTTTGACCGGCAAGGGCGGCACCCACTTCGTTGGTCCATTCAGAACGGATCTGAATGAAGCCACCCAGTCGGATGCCCCGGGTCAGGTTAGTGGGGGCAGTGTAGGTGAGCGACCGGATGGCGATCTCGCGACCGGCATAGGGGGCTGCGTCGTAAAAGCCCTTGTCGATCAGCGCGTCGTAACCGGTCTGGGTCACCGGAATGTAGCCGGTGTTGGATGCCCAGAACTCTTCGCTTTCCGGTGTGGCGAGGAAGGACAGGTAGGCGGCCGCACCGCGATACTCTTCCTCGGTCTTGCCTGACAGAACCCAAAGCGAGGCACCGCCGACGACAGTGTTGTGCCGCTCGAACCCTTCGTAGACGGGGATCATCTGGACTTCCCAGTTCAGGCCCTCGGGTGCGATCTTGCCAACGGTGTTATGGTCCGCGATCGACGAAAAGAAGATCGCGCATTCACCCTGGACAAAGCTGTCCCGGGCAGACAGGCCGGACTGGGCTGTACGGATGTGGGCATAGCCGTCGTTGATCCAGCTTTGGATGTTTTCCATATGCTGAACGTGCTGGGTTGTGTTGAACAGCAGCTCGGAATCGAGGCCCGCATAGCCGTTGTCGTTAGAGGCCACGGGAATATTGTGGGCCATCGAAAACTGCTCGAGGTCGATCCAGGTCGACGGGGCGTAGGCGTAGGGGCAGTCAACGCCCGAGTCCTTGATGGCGACAAGCGCCTCAGCAAAGCCTTCCCAGGTCAACGGAGCTTCTTCGATGCCGGCGGCGGCGAGCATGTCTTCGTTGTAGTAGTAGACCGGGGTGGACGAGTTGAACGGCATCGAGAACAGCTCACCCGTAGCGGCGGCGTAGTAGTTCGAGATCCCGGGGAAGTAGTTTGACCAATCGATTTCGATGTCGTAGTCGGCCATCATCTGCTGGACGGGGTAGAATTCGCCCGACAGCATCAGATCGGCGGTGCCTGCATCAAAGGACTGCACGATGGTCGGGTGCTGGTTCGCCCGAAAGGCTGCGATGGTGTTCTGCACGGCGGCTTCGTAGCCGTCCTGGCCGACGCAGACGATTTCATACTCGGATTGGCTGGCGTTAAAGCGGTTGCAGGTTTCCTGCACCACGTTGCCCAGGTCGCCGGACAGGCCGTACCAATATTCAAAAGAGGTTTGGGCCGCAGCGGCGCCGGCCATGCCGGTGGTCGCGAGCAGCGCAAGTGTCGTGATTTTGATGTTCATGGATCAGCTCCCAGATCATGAGGTGTTCTTCCAACAAGGTTGGGATATGGGTGCTGGGTGACAGTCGTTTATGGATTGGTTGACAGTTTTGAATCGGCAATGTTTCAGCCGGACGACGGCCGCAGCGGCCGTTCGCCCGGTTCTTCGTGCGGATCAGGCGGAAATGCCGTCGACCATATCAAGATCGCGATGATCATCGATAAAATTGTCAAAATGGACCAGTGTCTGTTCCGCGTCCGACAGGACAATCGCCATCTGGCCTGGGCCTGACAGCCGGGCAATCCTGGCCTCGGGCGCGTCGAGGGGGATCGTGACGTTGTAATGCCCGCCCGCCAGCGTGGTGAAGAGCAATCCGTGCCAGATCGCGGTCGAGGTATAGTGGACATGCCCTGCGATGACCTGCCGGATGTCGGGATGCCGCTTCAGGACGCTAGCGAACTCTGCCCCGTTGGAAAGGATGATCCGGTCCACATTCGTGTGAAGTGGATTGGCATGGTGGTGCAGCACCACGACAACGGGGCGCTCCTTAGCCTCATTCAGCCTGTCGCCGAGCCACTCCAGTTGTTCGGGGGCAAGCGCTCCTTCATGCACACCAAAGGCAATGGCACTATCAAGGAGGATGACGCGCTGCCCAGCCAGGTCGATGACCTTGTCGATAAACCCGGTCTCGGCTGCTTCGGAATGTCCAAAGACGCTCAGAAATGTCTCGCGATCGTCATGATTGCCGATGGTGATCGCAACCGGGATGACAAGGTCCTGCAATATCTCTTTCAAGAGATCGTATGCCGCCCGCTCTCCGAGGTCGGCCAGGTCTCCGGCGATAACGCAGAGGTCTGCATCAGCGTACCGGTCGTTTATGGCGGCCACACAGGTCCGCAACCGATCGGCGTTATCAAGGCCCATTGAGGTCTTACCGTCTGCCAGAAGATGCAGGTCGCTGATCACGATGAGCTTCAGTGCGTCGATGGTCATTGTCCCAGACCTTCCCGTTCCAGCAGCGCCATCGAGGCGGGGATGCCGCTCTTGTCCCGCAGTTCCAGGATCAGGCGTGGTTTGATTGTCAGACGACCGATGGCCCGAAAGACGGCGGCCCACCGGACCGTTCCTTCGCCAAGCGCCCAATGCCGATCAGCATAGCCTTCTGAATCCTGCAAATGAATGTGATGCAGCATCTCACCGGCGGCGGTGACAAAGTAATCCACCGGCGGGGCGCCGGTCGAGATATGTGCATAGTGCGCGTGCCCGGTATCAATCGAAAGGCGGACCGCCTCGGAACCAAAGCTCTGGGCGAGGGCCTTGCGCGCCATCGGATCGATATCCTCGATGTTCTCGATCACCAGCGTCACGCCCTGGTCCTCGGCCCGCTTGACGGCAGCACCAAGGGTGTCGTGGACATTTTCGATGATCCGCTCCCGCGCGCCGGGATTGTTGTCCAGATTGTTGTAGTCCCAGGTCGAATAGGGCGAGTGAACCACCATCTGGGTTGCGCCCACAGCGGCGCAGACGTCAAGGCCCTGGTCCATTCGGCGGGCGACCACCGCCCGGACATCTGGGTCAAGGCTGTGGATGGTGAAACCCCAGAAGGGACCATGGATGCCAAGACGACCGGTGTATCCGTCAAGTTGCTTGCGGGCTTCCTCGGCCAGGGGGCGCCAGTCGCCATTCAGCACCTCTGCTGAATGAAATGTCTGCAACTCTAGGTCGCGCTGCTTGTCCAGCAGCCATGATCTATAGGTTTCGAGTTCGGTCACGGCCAGCGCCGCGCCGATCACCGGCAGGTCAGTTCCAGTCATTGCCATTCTCCGTCAGAGATTCGGGGGGAATGGCTTTGGGATAGGTCGAGCCGGTGACCGTTTCGTGACGAATTCGCCGGTCCGGACCGTTCAGAGCCAGACGGGGTTTGACCAGGCCCGCTTGCCCGATTTGTCCATGACGGTGATGCGGATCCAGGGCGAATTGGCAAAGCGGGATAGTGGCACCTCGGTCACGGTCATGCTTTGGCCATGTCGGGCGGTCGCGGCGCTGCCATGTCCTTGAACGATGACAGCGGAGACCGCGCTTGAGGTGACGGTCACCTTGCCGTCGGCAATGGTGATCCCACGCAGTTCCGGCCCCTGGCTGGAATAGAACATCCCCTCTTTCAACGCCTGCAAGAGGGCCTCGGGTTCGTTCCGTTCCGCCTTGACCATGACCCAGCCACCAAAATGGTCGGGTTCCGTAAAGTGGGCGTCGTCTGTGGCCACAAGGGTCAACTTGCGCCCCTCTGACAAAAGCAGATCGGCGGTGTGGAAACCGTCCGGCCGGTCACATCCCATCGCACAGCCGTGGTTGTAGATCTCAACCGCATGTGCGGCCTCGATGCTGCGGGCATCGTCCAGGGTCATGCCGGACCATTGCGGGTGGGCCACCGCGACAAAGGCCCCGGCAGCGCGGGCGCGTGCCGCAAGCTCGGGCCCGCTCTCCTGGTTCGGATGAGCTGCAAAGTCCGGCGAGTTGGAGGGGGCAAAGTCGGCGGGCAGGCCAACGGCAAGGATATGCCACAACTCTCCGTTCTGCATGGCGCCGCTATGGATCTCGGCCCCGAGGATGGTGGTAAAGCTGTCGTCCCGGAACGGCAGGGTATCGGCAATGGGGTAGTTGAAAAAGCCGATGAAATGGTCGGTCAGCGCCAGAAAGTCGTAACCTTCGGCCTTGTAGCGGCGGCACACCTCTTCGGGGGCCAGAACGCCGTCTGAAAGGGTAGAGTGGGTATGCAGGTTGCCCCGCCAGAATGTGCCGGGGGCCGAAAAGATGTCAGTCATGGGTGCGCTCCGAAAATTGTCCTGCTGCAATCGCAGCAAAACTTAACGGTTGAGTGACACTTTGGGCGACCCGAAAGCACAGCCCGCAGGCTCTGATCTCCTTCCGGGCGGCCAGGTCGGCAGCAGATCGTCAGGCGTTGCCCGAAAAACCGATCTTGGCAAGGGCGGCAAGGGCGGCAAGGGCTGTCGTGCGTCTGGCTGGGTCACTCGACAGGGCATCAGAGTTCAGCAGCCGAACCACGCTGTGCAGCCTGCGTTCGGACAATTCGGTACGCAGGAATAGCAGTGCCTCTTCTGTCGAAAGTGCGGCGACCTTACGGGCAAGGCCTGTGTCATGTGTCGTCGTTGTCAGCATCAGAACTGCCCCCCAGGCGTGATGACCGATTCGACGCATAGTCTAGGACCGTACCGGGGCGCGATTCCCATTCCAAAACCCACTGCAAAAGGCGCGGTGTCATCAAAAGTTCACTCAACTGATACATTTCAGTTTCCAGCCCTGCCTATCCCCCCTGCAACCAAGTGGGGATGACTTGATGCTGAAAGTGACAGAGCTGACCAAGGTATTTGGCAGCAAGACAGCCGTTGATCGCGTCGGGTTCGAGGTCAGCAAACCAGCCATGATCGGTGTGATCGGTCGCTCTGGGGCCGGCAAATCCACCATGCTTCGGATGCTCAATCGGCTGGCCGATGCGACATCGGGCACAGTCGAGTTCGAAGGCCGTGACATCACCGCGCTGCGTGGGGCGGACAAGCGTCATTGGCAGTCCGAGTGCGCCATGATCTTTCAGCAGTTCAACCTCGTGCCTCGCATGGATGTCGTTTCGAACGTGCTCCACGGCACCCTGAACCGACGCTCTACGCTTGCGACGATGTTCAACCTCTATCCCCAGTTCGACATCGACAGGGCCATCGACATTCTGGACCGCCTTGGCATCGCCGAGCAGGCAGAAAAGCGGGCCGAAGCCCTTTCGGGCGGTCAACAGCAGCGGGTCGCCATCGCGCGGGCCCTGATGCAGGACCCCAAGATCATCCTGGCTGATGAACCCATCGCCAGCCTTGACCCGATGAACGCCCAGATCGTCATGGATGCCTTGCGCCGCATTCACGAAGAAGACGGGCGCACGGTGATTGCCAACCTGCACACCCTCGATACGGCCCGCCGCTACTGCGACCGGGTCATCGGGATGCGCGACGGACGGATGGTGTTTGACGGCACGCCCGCCCAACTCACCACCGGAGTTGCCCGCGACATCTACGGCGCAGGTGCCGACTTCTCGGAAGAGGCCACCTCGACCCAGATCGACGCGATCGAACGCCCCCGCGTCGCCGCAAACTGACCCCGTTTCCCTTTCACGACCCCGCCTGGACATCCAGACGGACCCACCCAACCGGAGAAAGACTATGAAAAAGATCATCGCCCTCGCGCTGGCCACCACGGCCCTCGCCTCTGTCGCTTCGGCCGAAGGCCATGCGATCACCGAATTCCGTATCGGCCTTCTGGGTGGCGAGAACGCCCAGGACCGTCTGAACAACAACGAGTGCCTGCGTGCCTATGCCGAAGAGGCCCTGGGCGTTCCGGCCAAGCTTTTCGCCCCTGCCGACTACAACGGTGTTATCCAGGGCCTTCTGGGCGGCACCATCGACATGGCCTGGCTCGGCGCATCGAGCTATGCCGCCGTCTACCTTGAAGATCCCGAGGCCGTCAGCCCGGTTCTGGTCAAGGCCAACGTGGACGGGTCGTTCACCTACCACTCCATCGGTATCGCACTGGCCGACAGCGGCCTGACGTCGCTCGCCGATCTGGCCGGCAAGCAGTTTGGCTTTGGCGACCCCAACTCCACCTCCGGTTACCTGATCCCGTCGGTCGAGATCCCGAACGAAGGGTACTCGATGGAGTCGGGCGAGTACTTTGGTGAGGTTCTCTTCACCGGTGGCCACGAGCAGACCATCGTTGCTGTCAACAACGGCGACATCGACGCCGGCGTGACCTGGGCCGACGCCCAGGGCGATTGGGAAGACGGCTACAACTCGGGCGCCCTGCGTCGCGCTGTGGATGCCGGCCTGGTCGACATGAACGACCTGGTCCAGATCTGGATCTCCAAGCCGATCCCCGAAGGCCCTGTTGTCCTGCGCAACGCCCTGCCTGAAGACGTCCGTGCAACCATGGTCCAGCTGGTCGAAGACCTGCACGCCAACGACCCCGATTGCGCCTACGGCGTTGCAGCCGGCGATACCTCCGGCTTCGTTCCGATCGACCATTCCTACTACGAGAGCATCGTCGCTGTTCGTCAGGCACAGTCCAACTAAGCCAAAAGCATAAGTTCGCGGGTCCCGGTCATTCCGGGGCCCGCGTTTTCGTATCGGGGACCCGAGCATGACCGACCAGACCCTTTCCGGGGGCATCAGCCTGAATGACACGCGCCGCTCTTATGCAGCGCTCGTGCAGCGCCGCAGGCTGTATGGCGGCATCACACTTCTGATCTTTGTTCTGCTTATGGTCGGTGGCTTCAACGTCGCGGATGAGCGGAACGCAGGCGGTTTCTGGTCTGGCCTGAGCCAGCTTGGCGATTTTCCCGAGGGGGTGATTTCCGAAGCCTGGGAAAAGCGGGGCCAGCTGCCCGCCCATATGGTCACCTACTTTGGCGCGCTGCTTGAGACGATCAATATTGCAGCGGTATCGACACTGCTCGGGGCGGTGGCCGGTATTATCCTGTCACTCTTGTCGACCCGAGGATTGGCTTACTGGCCACGCCTCACCCCGGTCTTTCGCCGCATCATGGACATCATGCGGGCGGTGCCCGAAATCGTCATTGCGCTGGTCCTGATCTTTGTTCTGGGCGGTGGCCCAGTACCTGCGATGATCGCCATCGCGTTCCATACTGCCGGTGCGCTGGGCAAACTGTTTTCCGAGGTTGCCGAAAACGCCGACCTCAAACCTGTCGAAGGCCTCGAATCCGTTGGGGCCAACTGGGCCCAGCGCATGCTCTTGGGGGTGATGCCGCAGGTTGCTCCGAACTACCTCAGCTATGCCCTCCTGCGGTTTGAGATCAACATTCGCGCCTCGGCAATTCTTGGCTTTGTGGGGGCAGGTGGCATCGGCTACGAGCTGAAGAACGCGATGACCTGGGGCCAGGGCCAGTTTGACGAGGCGGCAGCCATCTTCCTGATGCTGTTCGGTACAATCGTCTTCTTTGACCAGCTGTCCAGCCACTACCGCAACAAACTGACAAGAGGGGATCAGGCATGACCACCACCGACCTCGGCCCCGTGCGCGAAAGCGCTTTTCGGTTTCTGCGCCGCAAACGGCTGGTTAGCCTGGCGGTGCCTGCGACCATCCTGGTCTATTTTACCTACATCTTCTTTTCTTTCGACATTCTTGGCCTGGCCGAACGGGCGCGAATGGACAACGCCGTCACGCTTGCCTCTGACAGCTGGAGCTACAAGACACACGTCACACGTGACAACCGGTCGGGTGAGGTGTCCTACGCCATCGAGGGCGAACGCAAGGGTACCTATCCCGAGGGCACCCGGCCCGAATGGGTAACCGACGATGGCGATGCGCTGGTGATCGACCTTGAAGACGGACACGTCATCACCTTCCTTCCCGACAATGGGGTCAGCTATGTGATTCCCGGCTACGGGACCTTTGAGGCGCAGCTGGTCGATGGCCGCATCCAGAGCAACCTGGGCGACACCCCGCCCGATTGGATCAACGCCTCCGGAACGCGTGTGGCAATCACGACCGATGCAGGCCGTCTCACGGTGACCCGCTCGAAAACCGAGGTGTTCCGCTATTTCCCGGGGTGGGAGCTGTTCTGGTTCACCCTCGAGAGCCCCTACCAAGATCATGGCTTTGTCAGTCTTCTGACAGGTCCGCAGCTTGACCCCGAGCGGTCGAACCTGGCCGGGATGTGGGAAGATTTCTGGCGCAATACCATGTGGCGCCATGCCGATGTGGCCTGGGCGATCAGCGAGACCATCCTGATGGCGTTTCTGGGCACCTTCGGCGCGGCAATCATCGCGCTGCCGCTGGCATTCCTTGCGGCACGCAACTTTGCCCCCCTGGTTGCCGTGCGCTTTGCCGTGCGCCGGGTGTTCGATTTTGTCCGCGGCGTCGATGCGCTGATCTGGACTATCGTCCTCAGCCGAGCCTTTGGGCCGGGACCGCTGACCGGTGCGCTGGCCATTCTGGTCACCGACACGGGCAGCTTTGGCAAGATATTCTCCGAGGCGCTCGAGAACGTCGATGACAAGCAGATCGAGGGGATTCAGTCGACCGGCGCCTCCGCTATTCAGCGCTACCGGTTCGGGGTCATCCCGCAGGTGACGCCGGTCCTGCTGAGCCAGATCCTCTACTTCTTTGAATCCAATACCCGTAGCGCAACGATCATCGGGGCGATCACGGGCGGCGGCATTGGCCTGCTTTTGACACAGGCCATGCAGACCCAGAAGGACTGGGAAGAGGTTGCCTACTATATCACTCTTGTGGTTCTCATGGTGATGCTGATGGACACTCTTTCGGGATGGCTGCGCAGCCGGTTGATCAAGGGTAAGGGGAACTGAATTGGCGCGCCTTTCGCCTGGCGAACCGGTCATCCACCCCAATTGCGACCTGACCGAGGTCACCTTTGGCCGCTTCGTCGAAATCGGGCGGGGAAGCCGGATCGCCTATTCGACCTTTGACGACTATGCCTATTGTGACCGGCAGACCGATATCGCGAATGCCAGCATCGGAAAGTTTGCCAACATCGCCTCCTGCGTGCGGATCGGGGCGACGGATCATCCGCTCGACACTGTCGCGCTGCACCACTTTCTTTATCGGTCGGCCGACTATTGGGACGACGCCGAGAATGACCCTGCCTTCTTTGCCCATCGCAAGTCGCGGCGGGCCCGGATCGGGCATGACACCTGGATCGGACACGCCGCCCAGATCAAGCCAGAGGTAACGATCGGGGACGGGGCGGTCGTGGCTTCGGGCGCCATCGTGACCCGCGATGTGGCCCCCTATACGATTGTTGCAGGCATTCCGGCGGTAAAGCTGCGGGACCGGCAGCCGGCCGATGTGGCCGACCGGATCATCGCGCTGGGCTGGTGGGATTGGGACCACGACAGGCTGCGCGAAACGCTGGCCGATTTCCGGTCCCTGCCAGCGCTTGCATTCCTGGAAAAGTACGAGGGTTAAGAAGGGTTGTCTGCGGCCGACTACTCGGCCGCGACCTGCTCTGCCACCCGCTCTGGCACCCGCTCTGCCACGACAGACCGACCCATGAAGCGGGCCGCTGCCGCGCCGCCAAGATAGGTCAGGCGACCATTGCTGATCGTGCCCTCGACAACCTTGGTCTGCTGGTTGACGATGGTAAGATCAGCGCGCCTGTTCAGCTCGATCACGCCACGGTCCGGCAACCCTATGATCCGGGCCGGATTGCGCGAGATCAGCGCCCATGCGGCGGGCAGGTCAAGGATACCATCATCGACAAGACGGAAGGCAGCCTGTGACAGGGCCGGATAAAAGTAGTCCGACACAAGCGCATCACAAAGACCGCGCCGGATCAGGCCGATGGCGGCGATATTGCCGGACTGACTACCACCCCGCACCACGTTCGGCGCCCCCATCAGGACCGGATCGCCAACGGCGCGGGCCACGGCGGCGGCCTCTTGGGTCAAGGGGAATTCGCAGATCTTGGCCCCGATCATGGAGTAGAACTCGCGGGTTTCAGCCTCTGGATCGTCGTGGGAACCATAGCGGACGCCCAGCACGTCAAAAGCATCCGCCAAACCGGCGAGCCTGCGGGGCACCTCTTTCGAAAGCTGTTTGGCCTTTGTCACGACCTCGAGCAGTTCGGCCGAGGTGCGACCGCTCTTGCTTGCCCAATCCGACAGGTTTGCGGGGTTGAGCGTGGCCATCTTGACCGCCTCGTCGAGGTGGTTGTTGAAGATGACATAGTCGATGGCATGGCGCCGAACAGCTGCCAGGAGACGGTCGGCGCTGCCATGTTCGTGGGTTTCATAGCGGATCTGAATGCGCAGGTCCGTCATCGCCTCGGGCCGGTAGTCGTCAAGGGTCTTCATCAGGACTTCGGCAAACTCGGGGCTTCGCATGCCGCCTTCCCAGGACCAGCTTTGGGCCAGCCAGGCGGTGGTCACGCCATTGGCAGCAGCATCGCGGTCGGCGCCACGCAAACCGGTCAACGCGGGAAACGGGGCCGTCGGACGCGGGGCGATGTGCCGTTCAAAGGCATCGCCATGCAGGTCGATGATGCCGGGCAGAACGTAGTAACCGGTCAGGTCAATCGCCGGAAACGGACCAGCCGCGATGCGCCCGTCGGCGACCGCCACGGTGCGCTGTTGCATGACCCCGTCGCGCAGGGTCATTGCGCCTGTCAGGCGAAGTGGGGGAAGCCTGTCCTGCATGCCGATCTACCTCAAGAAACACGAGCGTTCGCCGCTCCTAGCCTGTGGATATCTCGGTTATGTGACAAAGCGACAAAGGCCTAAAAATCTTTTTCCGAAAGTGTCAGCGCGACTTTTTCGCCAGCAAACCAGGTCAGTCCGAACTCCACAGGGCGCCCATCGGGGTCGATGTTCAGGCTGCTCGACATCAGGATGGGCGCACCTTCGCGAATGCGCAGGTTCAGGGCCTGGGTCGCACTGGCCAGTCGTGCGGTCAGCCGGGTTGACCGGCGGGTGTAATCGGGCACGCCGCAGAGGGCCAGCGACCGGGTCACGCTGCGCTCCTTGCGCAGAATATCAAGAAGGCCGGGAAACCGGGCCGCTGGAAAGACCGACCGGAAGAGTGCGACGGGTTGCCCATCTGCAAGCGATAGCCCGTCGTAGCAATAGACCTTTCCGCCCGGCGCCAGTTCAAGCATCCGTGCCTCTGTCTCATCGGCGCTACGCCCCTCCAGTCCGGTCACCTGTCTGTCTGGCGTTTGTCCCGCTGCAACGAGGTTCTGGTGAAAACGGACCCGGCGCCCAACCGGATAGTCCACGGGACGCGTTGTGACAAAGGCCCCGGCCCCGCGCTGGGTATGGATCAACCCTTCATCGACAAGGGCGGCAAGCGCGTGGCGAACGGTGTGCCTGTTGACGCCGAACCTGCTGGCAAGTGCAACCTCGGTCGGCAGCTTGTCGCCCGGCTTGTAGCGGCCAGCGGCGATATCACCGCGGACCTCGTCGCCGATGGCTTGCCAAAGCGGGGTCTTGGGGGCGTCGTCATAAAAACTTTGCAATTCTCTTGTTCCCCCGGGAGCGGCTTTCCGTTAATATTAGTCTAGTTGTATACTAATGGGCGGAGTTGTCTAGTATGACGGCGACAGCGGAAAACACCGAACGCAAGGCGTGGATGGGAACCCTGGCCTCAGCGCCTGCCGGGCGGGTCAGCACCTTGCTGGCGGTCTTGGGCGAGCGTCCGGATCACGTCGTTCTGCGACCGGCCGAGGTGGGCAGTGTCATGGTCCGGGGTCGGGCCGGTGGCACGGGCGCGCCATTCAATCTGGGCGAGGTGACCGTGAGCCGGTGTTCGATCCGTCTGGCAAGTGGCGAGGTCGGGCATGGCTATGTCCAGGGGCGCAGCCTTGTCGATGCAGAGGCCGCTGCACTTGTAGACGCCCTTATGCAGACGGCCCGAGTTGGCGAGGTCCGCGCGACTGTCCTTGATCCCATTGCGGCGGACCGCATGGCCAAGCGCAAGGCGCGGGCAGAAAAGGCCGCCGCCACGAAGGTGGAATTCTTTACGATGGTGCGAGGAGAGGATTGATGCAGGCAACAGCCCTTCAAGGCGGACTGACCGACCCGCCGCGCCAATCCGCAATGGCCTTTCGGGCGATCATGGATGCCATGGCCCGTCCCGGCCGCATCGAGGACCTGACCGGTGCCGAACCGCCCGCCCCCCTGTCGGTCGCGGCTGGGACTGTGATCCTGACGCTTTGCGACCCGGAGACCCCGGTGTATCTGGCAGGTGCTGCGGATTGTCAGGACGTGCGCGACTGGGTGACCTTTCACACCGGTGCCCCGCTGGTGGGTGCTGCGGATTGCATGTTCGCCGTTGGGACCTGGGGTGAACTGCCGTCGCTGGATGTCTTTCCCGTCGGAACGTCCGAGTATCCCGACCGGTCCGCAACCCTGATCGTCGAGATGCCGGGCCTTGCCGCCGCGGGAGCCCGGTTGACCGGGCCGGGGATCGCAACAGAGGCTGCGCTGAACCTGCCTGACATCGCGCCGTTTCAGGCCAATGCCCGAATGTTCCCGCTTGGGCTCGATTTCCTGTTCACCCATGGATCGCAGGTGGCCGCATTGCCACGCTCGACCCGGGTCATTGTGGCGGAGGCTGTCTGATGTATGTGGCTGTAAAGGGGGGCGAGCGGGCGATCGACAATGCCCATGCCTGGCTGGCCGAAGAGCGGCGCGGTGATACAGGCGTGGCCGAATTGACCGTGCCCCAGATCCGCGAACAGCTTGGCCTCGCGGTAAACCGGGTGATGGCCGAAGGGTCTCTGTTCGACCCGGATCTGGCTGCTTTGGCGATCAAACAGGCGCGTGGCGATCTGATCGAGGCGATCTTTCTGATCCGGGCCTATCGCACGACCCTTCCCCGGTTTGGGTCGAGCCTGCCCATCGAGACGGCGCATATGGCCTGCGACCGACGCATCTCGGCGACCTTCAAGGATCTGCCGGGGGGGCAGGTGTTGGGGCCGACCTTCGACTACACGCACCGGTTGCTGGACTTCAAACTGGCGGCAGAAGGGCAGGTGCCTCCAGCCCCCGTTGCCGAGGCACCGGCGGGCGACGTGCCGCATGTGACAAGCTTTCTGAACCGCGAAGGGCTGATCGAAGAGGCGGTGCCCGACGATCGCATCCCGCCCGATCTGACGCGCGAGCCGATGGAACTGCCCGCCGACCGGGCCTTGCGTCTGCAATCGCTGACCCGGGGTGACGAGGGCTTTGTCCTTGGCATGGCCTATTCGACCCAGCGCGGCTACGCCCGCAACCACGCCTTCGTGGGCGAGTTGCGGATCGGCGCGGTTGCGGTCGAGATGGAGATACCCGAGCTGGGTTTTGCCATCGAGATCGGCGAAGTGATCGTCACCGAATGCGAAACGGTTAACCAGTTCAAGGGATCCAAGACCGAGCCGCCCCAGTTTACCCGCGGCTACGGTCTGGTGTTTGGCCAGACCGAGCGCAAGGCGATTTCAATGGCGCTGGTCGACCGGGCGCTGCGCTGGAAGGAACTGGGCGAGGACGACGAGGGCGCGCCCGCGCAGGACGAGGCCTTTGTGCTGTATCACTGCGACAACATCCAGGCGACGGGGTTCCTGGAGCATATCAAGCTGCCCCATTACGTCGACTTTCAGTCCGAGCTGGAACTGGTTCGCAAACTGCGCCGCGAGGCGGGTGCGGCTGTTGCTGCGATGCAGGAGGCGGCAGAATGACCTTTTGTCGTGGCGCCCTGCGGGGCGATGGATGCCTCCGGCGGGAGTATTTGGAACAGAGCGAAGGGCAGGGCCATGCAAGAGTATAACTTTGCCTATCTTGATGAGCAGACCAAAAGGATGATCCGCCGGGCCATCCTGAAGGGCCTTGCCATTCCGGGCTACCAGGTTCCCTTTGCCAGCCGCGAGATGCCGATGCCCTATGGTTGGGGGACCGGCGGGGTTCAGGTGTCGGCGGCGGTGCTGACGCCCGACGATACGATGAAGGTGATCGATCAGGGGGCCGATGACACAACGAACGCCGTGTCGATCCGCAAGTTCTTTGAGCGCACGGCAGGGGTGGCCACGACGACTGTGACGGGGGAGGCCACGGTCATCCAGACCCGCCACCGCATCCCCGAAGAGTCGCTGAAAGAGGGGCAGATCCTTGTCTACCAGGTGCCGATCCCGGAGCCGATGCGCTTTCTCGAGCCGCGCGAGACCGAGACCCGCAAGATGCATGCGCTGGAGGAATACGGGCTCATGCATGTGAAGCTCTACGAGGATATCAGCCGCCATGGCCATATCGCGACGGCCTATGCCTATCCTGTGAAGGTCGAGGGTCGCTATGTGATGGACCCGTCGCCGATCCCCAAGTTCGACAACCCCAAGCTTGAGATGGCCGCGATCCAGTTGTTTGGCGCGGGCCGCGAGCAGCGCATCTATGCCTTGCCCCCCCATACGAGGGCAGTCAGCCTTGATTTCGAGGATCATCCTTTCGAGGCCTCGAAGGCCGATCACCCTTGCGGCCTGTGCGGTGCCGAGGACAGCTATCTGGACGAGGTGATCGTGGACGATGAAGGCGGCCGCCTGTTTGTCTGCTCGGACACCGATTACTGCACCCATCGCCAGGAGGCTGCCCGATGACCCCATTGCTGTCGGTGCGCGCCCTGACCAAGCGCTATGGCCCCCATATCGGATGTGCCGACGTGTCCTTTGACCTTTGGCCGGGTGAGGTCATGGGGATTGTGGGGGAAAGCGGGTCAGGCAAGTCGACCTTGCTTAACTGCATGGCCGGCCATCTGGTTTGCGACAGTGGCCAGGTGATCTTTGACACCCGCGCCGATGGTCCGACAGATACGCTGACCATGTCCGAGCCGGCCCGCCGGATGCTGTCGCGCACCGATTGGGCCTTTGTCCATCAACATGCCCGAGACGGCCTGCGCATGGGCGTCAGCGCGGGTGGCAACGTGGGTGAGAGGTTGATGGCCGTGGGTGCCCGCAACTACGGCGACATCCGCGATACTGCCATCGACTGGCTGGGCCGGGTCGAGATCAGCGAAACCCGGATCGACGACCGCCCCACGACCTTTTCGGGCGGCATGCAGCAGCGTCTGCAGATTGCCCGCAATCTTGTGACCGGCCCCCGGCTGGTGTTCATGGACGAACCAACCGGCGGCCTTGATGTCAGCGTGCAGGCCCGCCTTCTTGACCTTTTGCGCGGCCTTGTCCGCGACATGGGTCTGAGCGCGATCATCGTCACCCATGACCTGGCCGTTGTCCGCCTGCTGGCCGATCGCCTGATGGTGATGAAGGACGGCCATGTGGTGGAGGCCGGCCTGACCGATCAGGTCCTTGACGATCCGCAGCATGCCTATACCCAGCTACTTGTCTCGTCCGTGTTGCAGGTCTGACATGTTGGTGTGCCTGACCCTATCCATGCCTGACCCTATCCATGACTGAACGGAGGTCCTTGCTGTGACCGGAGTGGAACCCATGATCGCCCTTAGCGATGTGTCAAAGACCTTTACCCTGCACAATCAGGGCGGGGCGGTGATCGAGGTGATGCGCAACGCATCCCTGTCGGTGGCCGGTGGCGAATGCGTGGCCCTCGTTGGTGCCTCGGGTGCAGGCAAGTCGACCCTGATGCGGATGGTCTATGGCAACTACCTTGCCGCAAAGGGCAAGGTCGTGGTCGCGGGTCTTGATGTGGCGCAGGCCGCCCCGCGCGAGATCCTTGCCCTGCGTCGCGAAGTCATGGGCTATGTCAGCCAGTTCTTGCGCGTCGTCCCGCGTGTTCCGACCCTTGAGGTGGTGGCAGAGCCTTTGCTGGCTGTGGGCGAGGATCGTGAGGCTGCTCTGGCCCGCGCCCGTGACCTGTTGACCCGGTTGAACATCCCCCAGACCCTCTGGTCCCTGTCGCCGACAACCTTTTCGGGGGGCGAGCAACAGCGGGTCAACATTGCCCGCGGCTTTGCCCATCCCTATCCCGTCCTGCTGCTGGATGAGCCGACGGCCAGTCTGGACGCCGCGAACCGTGAGGTCGTGCTGACCCTGATCGAAGAGGCCAAGGATCGTGGGGCGGCGATCATGGGCATTTTCCATGACGAAGCTGCCCGTGACCGGGTCTGCGACCGTGTCGTCGATGTAACCGGCTTTGCCCCCCGGCAGGCGGCCTGATGTCAGGCCACTTGAAGCAAGGCCGAATGATCGCGGTCGTCGGCCCGTCGGGCGTTGGCAAGGACAGCCTGATGACGGCGATTGCTGCGCAGCGGCCCGACCTGACCGTCGTCCGCCGGGTGATCACCCGCGACCCGGAGCGGGGTGGAGAGGACTTTGAACCGGTGTCGGAACAGACGTTTCAAAGTCTGGCCAAGGCGGGTGGGTTCTGCCTGCAATGGCAAGCACATGGCCTATTCTACGGAATACCCGAGGCCGCCCGGTTGTCGGTTCGGTCTGGTCGCGACGGGCTGGTCAACCTGTCCCGGGGGGTGCTGCAAGAGGCGGAGGCTATCTTTGGCGCGCTGACCGTCCTGAACGTGACGGCCAGTCCCGAGGTTCTGGCCCAGCGGCTGGCCGGTCGAGGCCGCGAAACGGCGGCCGAGATTGCCGCCCGGTTGAAGCAGGCGGACAAGCCGCTCGACCAAGGCGTCCCGTCTTACGACATCCACAATGACGGAACGCTAGAAGAGGCGGTCGCCCAGGCCCTTCGGGTTCTTTATCCGGTGAGTGCGTAGCGATGGATCAACTGGAACCGACCATCGCTGCGTTCGCCTGCAAGGGCGATCTGGTCGATGATGTAGGGTTTGGGCAAGGCTGGCAGAGCCAAGGCAAGTGCGGCTTCGACCTCGTCCATTTCGTCGGGCTGCAGGCGTCCGGTGAGGGTCAGGTGAAAGCCGAATTCTTCCAGAACATAGGGGTAGCCCCAGCGGCGCAACATGTCCTCTTGCCGGGCGGTCAACCCGGCAGCACGGCGTCTCGCCAGTTCGGCCTCGGACGCAGGGGCGCGGAACCGGTCGGGTTCGGTCACGCAGCGGGCGGCAAGCTGGCCAAGCGCGGTCGTGTCGCCCTCAGGTACCAGCGCCAGAAAATGGCCAAGGCGGGCAAGGCGCAACCGATCCAGCGTGACCGGTGCAAGGCCGGCCGCCAAGGTCCGAACCGCGGTATGGAGCTGCGACCCATCCGTTCCTTCGGCCAGCCGGAAGGGGGGCTTGAGGGTGCCGTGAAAGCCATATTTTCGCGGCGTCCGGGTCACTTCTTCGACGCGGGCCTCGCTCAGGGCGTTCGTCGGATGGGCCACGGATTGCCCGACGCCAACATCCCATCCCAACCATCTTGCCCCGAACTCGGCCAAAGGGCCGTCGGGTGGCAGGTAGTAGATTGCAAAACGGACGAACTGTGACATGGACACCTCCGCGATATCTGCCCGGATGACTGAAATGAATGACACCGTCATGACATCCCAGACTTGTCTGGCCAACGCCAGACTTGTCCTGCCCGACCGGGTCATGACGGGTTGGGTCTTGCTTGCCGATGGCAAGATTGCCGAGATCGGCGAAGGGACACATGTGCCGCGGGGGGCGATCGACCTTGATGGCGATTACCTCCTGCCTGGCCTGATCGAGTTGCACACCGACAATCTTGAACGTCACATCCAGCCGCGCCCGCGGGTCAACTGGCCCCATGACGCCGCCATTCTTGCCCATGATGGCGAGCTGGCCATATATGGGATCACCACCGTATTCGATGCGATGCGCGTGGGGTCGGTCGTGTCTTCGAGCAAGGCGAACTATGGCAAGTATGCCCGGACCCTTGCTTCGGAACTGCGGGGGCTGCGTGATGCGGGGGCGTTGCGGATCAACCACCTGATCCACCTGCGCGCCGAGGTCTGTTCGGAAACCCTGATCGAAGAGCTGGCAGAGTTCGGCACGGATGACGCTGTCGGCGTGATCAGCCTGATGGACCACACTCCGGGCCAGCGCCAGTTTCGCGACATCACGAAGTACAAGGACTATGTCTGCGGCAAGCACGGGCTGTCAGATGCCGATTTCGACGACCACGTCGATCGGCAGAGAGAGCTGCAGGCACGCCTTGGCCCGGCGCATGAGGCGGCATCTGTCGCCGCCGCCGCCCGGCTTGGCGCCGTGCTCGCCAGCCACGATGACACCACGGCCGAGCAGGTCCTGGTCTCTGCTGGCCATGGGATCCGGCTGGCAGAGTTTCCAACAACAGTCGAGGCCGCCGAGGCCTGCCGCGAACAGGGGATCGCCATCATGATGGGCGCCCCCAACCTTATTCGCGGCGGCTCGCATTCGGGCAACGTCTCGGCTGCCGATCTGGCGGAACGGGGGCTGCTGGATATCCTGTCATCGGACTACGTTCCGGCGGGATTGCTCAATGCCGCCTTCCGTCTGGCCGAGATCTGGGGGGACCTGCCGCGCGCTGTAGCGACGGTGAGCCGGGCACCGGCTCTGGCGGCCAATCTGGACGACCGGGGTCAGATCGTGGTCGCGCAGGCTGCTGACCTTATTCAGATTTCAACCCACGGCAGAACACCCTTGGTGAGAGCGACCTGGTGCAGGGGGCGGCGGGTCGGCTAGACAGCGCGCCGCCTCAATTCGCCATTCAAGCTCCGTTGTTGGGTCATGGACCTGCCCCATTTGTGGGGTACTTCTTTCTCCATCAGTCTTGGAGAGTGCGATGAAAACCGGTCCGTCTTTCTTGAGCAAGGTATTTGCACTTGGACCCTGGCCCTACCTTTGCCTGGCGGTCGCAATCCTGGGCGTGGGCGCGGTTCTCCAAATCTGGAGCGGTACTGTGAACAATCTGGGCGAAGGCCAGACTATCTTTGGTGTGTTTTCCAAGATCGGTGGCGCCGTTGGCCTCTTTGGTCTAGTGCCGCTAGCGGTTCGGCTTAGCGCCAACGAAAAGCAGGCCGACCCCAGTCGTTTCGTCGCGTCGAGCCGCCTTCCCAAGATTCCGACCGAGGCGCGGCCCAACTCAAGAGCGGCCGAACCAAAGGCGGTCAAGGCATCGAAACCTCAGGTCGCCCTGTCGCCAGGAATGGCGGTCAAGTTGGTGCAGATGGCTTTGCGCCAAGGGCGTCGCGCACTTTGATCTTGGCAGGCGGGCCGTTATGCAGCCTCAAAAGTCGACAGAGACGCCGGGCAGGTTCAACGCCTTGATCATGTCGCGCATTTCCTGTCGGGCCGCGACGTTCGAGATATTAAGCCGCTCTACTCCAATGTCGCGCAGGTCCAGCAGGGTTAGCCCTCGGGGAAACAGCTCGCGGAAGATCACCCGCTCATTGAAGCCCGGCGCAGTCCGAAAACCGATCCGGCGTGATAGCTTGGCCACGGCCGCTTCCATCTTTTGCTTGTTCACCATGTTCTGGGCACCCAGGCGGTTGCGAATGACCACCCAGTCAATGGGGGCAAGCCCGGCTTGGGCCCGCAACTGACGGGCATTCCAAACCATTTCCGAATAGATCGACGGTCCTGTGATGGTTTCGCCGTCCGTCCCGATATGGGCCAACAGGTCAAAATCGATAAAGCTGTCGTTCAGCGGGGTGATCAGGGTGTCGGCCAGGCTGTGGGCCACCTGACTGAGACGCGTGTGAGACCCGGGGCAATCGATCAGGATGAAATCGCTTTCCGGTTCCAGTCCGGCTACCGCAGCCGAAAGGCGGTGGTCAAAGACGTTTTCACCGGGTCCAATCTCCTCTTTGGAGATCTCGGGCAGATCGACATAGGACGGGGTCGGCAGGTCGAGGCCCTGGTCAGCCATAAAGGCACGCCGGTTGGTAAAATAGCGGGCCAGCGATTTCTGGCGAAGATCGAGGTCGAGGCACCCGATCTTGTGGCCCATTCTGGCAAGGGCGGTCGCCACATGCATGGCAACGGTTGATTTACCCGCGCCGCCCTTTTCATTGCCCACAACGATGATATGCGCCACTGCCCCAGCCCTTCACTTTTACCTTTGCCGCCTTTGTCGCGACACAGATTGCGTAAGTCTATGTCTGGGTGGCCACTAGGGGAAGGCAGAGGATGCCACAAGGGCTGCTTTGACGTCACGACCATTGACTTTGTGTCGCACAGGGGCCATGTGCCACCTAACCATTGACCAAGCTGCCGCGTGAGCAGCGCGCTGTCGCGTTATCGCGATGTGAGTGCAGGGCGATGTGTCGACTGAGGTTCCCATCTTCACGCAAGGGGCCGCGCCAGGACGGTTTCGGGACAATCCGGTCTTGAGATCAGGTTCACGGCGCAACCCTTTTGCCGTCCGCATCCCATAATGGGATCAGCGGTCATGACCTTTATTGCGGGCCTGCTCAAAGGCCCCCTGATTTATGAACAGGATATCCGAATGGATTTCGACATGCTGGGCCTTGCGCCCCGACTTATTGCGGCCCTTGCCGAACAAGGGATTACCGAACCGACCCCGATCCAAAGTCAGGCGATTCCGCACGCCATGAATGGCCGTGATGTCATGGGCCTCGCCCAGACAGGATCCGGCAAAACGGCAGCCTTTGGCCTGCCGATGATCGACGCCCTCATCAAAGACGGTGGTCGTCCGGTGCCAAAAGGCGCCAAGGCCCTCGTCCTTGCCCCCACACGTGAGCTGGCCAAGCAGATTTCTGATAATCTGACCGCCTATACCCAAGGCACCCACCTGAAGGTCGCTCTGGTGGTCGGCGGGGCCGGCATCACCGGTCAGATCCGTCGGATGGAACGGGGGGTCAGCCTTCTGGTCGCCACGCCGGGCCGTTTGATTGACCTTCTTGACCGCCGTGCCGTTACCTTGTCCGAGACACGGTTCCTTGTACTGGACGAGGCGGACCAGATGCTGGACATGGGCTTTATCCACGCCCTGCGCCGCATTGCGCCGCTGCTGCCTGCGGATAAGCAGACCATGCTGTTCTCGGCCACCATGCCCAAACAAATGGAAGAGCTGGCAGCCGCCTTCCTGCGCGAACCTGTCCGGGTGCAGGTCAATCCGCCGGGTCAGGCCGTTGCAAGGATCAGCCAGTCGGTGCATTTCGTCGCGCAAAAGGCCAAGGCCGATCTTTTGATCGAACTGCTTGATGCGCACCGGGATGAGCGGGCCCTGGTCTTTGGCCGGACCAAGCACGGAATGGAAAAGCTGTCGAAGTTGCTTGAGAGCAAGGGCTTTGCCGTGGCCTCCATCCACGGGAACAAAAGCCAGGGACAAAGGGACCGGGCGATCCGGGATTTCAAGGAAGGCAAGGTGCGCGTGTTGGTGGCGACAGATGTGGCGGCCCGTGGCCTCGACATCCCAGAGGTGCGCCACGTTTACAATTACGAGCTGCCGAATGTCGCTGAAAACTACGTTCACCGGATTGGCCGGACGGCCCGCGCCGGTGCGGATGGGGCCGCCATCGCCTTTTGCTCGCCTGAGGAAATGGGCGAGCTGAAGGACATCCAAAAGGCAATGAAGGCGGATATCCCCGTCGCCTCTGGCAGGCCCTGGGAAGTCATCGGTGCGCCGAAGAAGCGTAGCGGCGGCGGTGGCGGCCAGGGACGGCGCTTTGGTGGCGGTGCCGGCAAGGGCGCTGCCAATGCGGGCGGCCGTCCGGCAGCGGGCGGCGGACGTCGGCGCGCACCAGGCAAGGGCCGGGCGCATCAGGCCGCATGAGGAGGTAAGGTGGGTCTTGACCCACCTTACGCAAAGACACTGTCCATTTGAGTAAGGTGGGTTTGAACCCACCTTACCGACCCCACCCAAACGACAAACGCCGCCCCGAGGGGCGGCGTTTTTTGTTCGTATCTTTCTGCTGGCGAAAGCTTAGAAGCCCAGGCCTGCGTACTTGTTCTTGAACTTCGACACCCGGCCGCCGCTGTCAAGCAGGCGTGTGCCGCCACCGGTCCAGGCCGGGTGGGACAGGGGATCAATCTCAAGCGACATCTGATCGCCTTCTTTGCCCCAGGTGGACTTCATCTGGATCACACTGCCATCGGTCATCTTGACGTCGATGAGGTGGTACTCGGGGTGAATGCCGTCTTTCATCTCATCTCTCCTCAGGCTTCGGCGTTTGCCGCAGGTTTGTAGTTCGTCATCTCCTTGATCCGGGCAGACTTGCCCCGACGATCGCGCAGATAGTACAGCTTGGCCCGGCGGACGCGACCGCGGCGAACCACGGTGATGCTGTCGATGTTGGTGGAGTGCAGGGGGAAAACCCGCTCGACGCCTTCGCCAAAGGAAATCTTGCGGACGGTGAACGATCCGGCAATGCCCGAGCCATTCTTGCGGCTGATGCAAACGCCTTCGTAGTTCTGCACCCGGGTGCGGGTGCCTTCTGTCACGCGGAAACCGACGCGAATGGTGTCGCCGGCCTTGAAGTCGGGAATGTCTTTCCCGAGGGAGGCGATTTGCTCAGCCTCCAGTTGTGCGATCAGGTCCATCTGATCTGCTCCTTTTGATGCGCGTGGTTTGCCCACGGATGTTGTCGCGTCCTCAGAGCTCTTGGTCTTCGTCCGGGTTCAAGCCGTGCTGCGCACAGTATGCCCGCCAGAGATCAGGTCGTCGTTCTTTCGTAAGCCTTTCGGCCATCGCCTTCCGCCAGGCAGTTATCTTCGCGTGATGTCCCGACAGAAGCACTTCGGGTATCGCGCGACCTTCCCAGACGGCCGGTTTTGTATACTGGGGATGTTCCAAAAGCCCATGAGAAAAGGATTCCTCTTCTGTGGACGCCTGATTCCCAAGCACGCGGGGTATAAGCCGGACGGTCGCGTCAATCAAGGCCTGTGCCGCGATCTCGCCGCCGGTCAGGATAAAGTCGCCCAATGAGACCTCGGTGACCCCGAAATGGTCGAGCGCACGTTCGTCCACACCCTCGAACCGCCCGCAGAGCAGGATCACTCCGTCCGCGCGGGCAAGGCTTCTTGCCATGGCCTGATCGAAGGGCCGTCCCCGGGGTGAGAGGTAGATCAAAGGGGTGATCCCCCGCGCCTGTGATTTGGCCTCAAGGATTGCTTTGCCCACGATATCGGCTCGCAGGACCATCCCCGCCCCGCCGCCTGCAGGGGTGTCATCGACGTTGTGGTGCCTGCCCTCCCCGAAGGTCCGCAGATCATGGGTGCGCAGCTGCCACAGCCCGTCCTGCAGGGCCTTGCCGGTCAGGCTTTCGCCCAGCACTCCGGGGAACGCCTGAGGGACCAGCGTGATCACCTGAGCCATCCAGCTGCCGGCAAGATCGGGGTCGTCCGTCAACAGCTCGCGCGGGCGCAAGGTCGGGCGAATGGATTTGCGGCCCAAGGCCCGCGGGGCGGGAGTGGATTTGGCAACGTCAGTCATTGCGCCCACATACGCCAAGTAGGGGGCAATGGGAACGTCCCGATTATATCGGTCAGGCCGTCAGGTCGGAGGTCGTTGCTCAAGGGTTTGCTTGTTCCATAAGGCCAGCTTTCGAGCCATCAGCAGGTCGTCATCAAGACCGCTACGGTTCATCGCCAACATCTGGTCTACGATCTCTGTTGATGGGCTTGCATTCCGGGGCCCGGCTGCTGTCATCGCCTTTCTTGTCGCTCTGGGCAGGCCCAACAAGTCGACGATTGGCGTTGCTGGACCCAGCGGCAGGGGGCTTGTGTCCTCCAGCCAGGTCGCAACCACGCGATGAGGGGCCACGGCCTTGGCGATTTCTGCCGCGGAATGTTGCAGGTCAACCTTTGGCCGAAGAAGATCTACGTAGCTTTCCATGTCCATTGTCAGACGGGACCGCCGGAGGTTCTGAACGTAGGTGCTGCGCAGCCAGGCCTCGGACCGCCGAAGCGACAGGTAAAACGTGATGTCAAATGTGGGACCGCAGGCTTCTTCGAGGACACGGGCGGTCGTCGCCATCAATTCTGGCGCGGCCGTATAGCCATCTTGACCGTTGCGGCCCGGGATCAAACCGCAGAGATCCTCTGCGCTTATACAAAGCCCGCGCTTTCGGCCAAGAACCAGTGTTCCAAGAAACGTCTGCAGCCTAAAGGCGTATTCGGCCAGGGAGAACGGGTCGCCTATGCGCGATTGAAAGGTGGCCGCTTTCAGAACGTCAGGAATGCGGCCGGGCAGGACGAGCGCGTAGTGCGGCCAGATCAGCGGACCGTTCTGATCAAGTACCGCCTGGATCGAGGATGTGCCTGTCTTGTGAAAGCCGCCATGGACGACGATCCGTCGGCGACTTTGGGATTGGGGCATCTGCCGCTAGTCTGCTGTCGGGTCGGCGGGCGGAGCCCAACCACCGACCTTGTATTCTTCTAACAGGGCGGCCTTGCGGGTCCTGACGTCGGCATCTGTCAGCGCCGATCGATTCAGGGCAAGGTACTCGGATATCAGATCTGAGGGCGGACCTGCGTTGCCCTGACCAACCGGGGTCAATTGATCGCGCACCTCATCAGGCAGGTCGATCAATTCCAGCAAGGCGCCGCCCGGTCCCTTCGGGTGGGTTCTGCTTTCTTCCAGCGGCAAGGTAAAGACCTGATGGGGCGCAATGGCGCCGGCGACCTCTGACACGACACTTTGCAGGTCAGATGCAGGCCGATAGATCGGGGCCCATTCTTCAAACCCGGCACGCAGTCTCTGGCCATGCAAATGATGCCCCCACGCACTGTAGAGCCATGGTTCCGGCTCTCTGGTTGAGTAGACGACGATGATTTCAGCGCCCGGGAACCGTTCGGCAAAATATCCTGCCACGACAGAGACGGTATAGGGTGCCGTCCCATAGTCCATCACGCCCGGCCAGCCGGGGCAATGACCGGACAACGCCTCGCAGCTGATCACGATGTCGCGGGGGTCATCGGCCTGTGGCAACAGGTCTTCTAGCGACAGGGCCTCATCCAGCACTTCGACGAGATTGGACAACAGCAACGGATTACGGCTGCGTGCGAACCGCATGCAAAGCTGGGCAACAGGTTTGAGGTGGCGCAGTTGGAGGGTCGCCAAATTGTCCCGTAGATTGCGTCTGTTCACCCAGAGAAAATGCTGGATAGAACTTGTCCCGGTCTTGTGAAAGCCCGGATGAATCAGAATACGTCGGGGACGGCGTGGGGACATCGAAACCTACAGACAAAACCGTCTTTAGAGTGGGGCGCGTCGGTCCACGATGCAAGTCCGGGGTTCAGAAAAGCCCCTCTGGTGGGTCGGCCACGATCCGCCCTGCTGCAAGATCGACCGTTGGGACAGCGCGTTGGGTAAACGGGAGAAGGACGGTGGCCTTCATGTCAGGCCCCTGAACCTCAAGGATGTCTGACGCACCGTGGTTCAGCACGTCCTTGACGTGGCCAAGAAGGGCGCCGCTGGTGTCATGGACGGGCAATCCGATCAGATCGGCATGGTAGAATTCATCATCGGGCAAGGATGGCAGCTTGTCGCGCCCGGCCATCAGGGTCACGCCCTTGAGGGCATCGGCGGCTTCCTTGCTGCTCACGCCTTCGATCCGGGCGACCAGTGCATTGGTCGTCTGACCGACGATGACAAGCTTGGGAAAGACCTTGCCGTCTTCGGTGGTCAGCGGGGCGTAGTCCGCGATGGCCTCCGGATCGGCGCAAAAGGATTTCAGGCGCACATCTCCATGAACGCCAAAAGCGCCCGATATGGCCCCGACGACGATCTTGTCCTGGCTCATTGTGTGCCTGTCATGTGAAAGAGTGGTCCGGGGGCCCAGCTACGGGCCCCCGGATGGAACAATTTACTCGGAAGCAGCTTCTTCTGCGGCTGCTTCGGCCGGGGCTTCCTCGGCGGGGGCTGCGTCGCGAGCGGCCTTCTTCTCGGCGCGATCTTTGGCGGCCTTGCCGGGCTCACCCTTCTTGAGGTTTGCACGCTCTTTCTTGGGCAGAACGCCAGCGGCCTCAAGCATACGGGCGACGCGGTCGGTGGGCTGGGCGCCTTTGGCGATCCAGGCCTGGACCTTTTCGACGTCCATCTTCACGCGCTCTTCGCTGTCTTTGGGCAGAAGTGGGTTGTAGGTGCCCAGCTTCTCAATGAAGCGGCCGTCGCGCGGCATGCGGCTGTCGGCAGCAACGATTGCGTAGTGAGGGCGCTTTTTCGAGCCGCCACGGGCGAGCCGGATTTTCATGGCCATGGTAATGTCTCCTTAGATGGCAATGGGTGGTGTAGGGGTAGCGGGGGTCTCCCCCTACGCCTGGTGGGTTTCGTGGTGTTTGATGACTTCCTGGATCACGAAGGCCAGAAACTTCTTGGCGAATTCAGGGTCGAGGTCGGCCTGCTTCGCAAGATCGGTGAGCCGGGCAATCTGCGCCTCTTCCCGGACAGGGTCCGACGGGGGCAGGTCGTGTTCGGCCTTGAGCCGCCCGACGGATTGGGTGTGCTTGAACCGCTCGGCCAGCGTAAAGACAAGGATCGCATCAAGGCGGTCAATGCTTTCGCGGTGTCCCTTCAGAAGGTCGGCAGCGAGGGCGACGGGATCAGTCATGAATGTCTCCGAAATGGCGATTGAGAGGCATGATTTCACACCAGACGGGGTGGCATGGGCCTATGGTCAAGCGGCGCGTCATAGGTCTGGCTCCGGCCGGGGGTAGCGGTAGCAGGCGGCGCCGTCAAAGTCGCCCGACGGATCGCGCTGGGCGCCCAACCGCTCGGCCAACCTAACGGAACGGGTGTTTTCGGGGTCGATGTAGCTGACCAGATTGTCCCAGCCCAAGGCATAGTAGGCATTGTTTCGGGCAGAGCGGGCGGCCTCAAAGGCATAGCCATGCCCTTCGGCCTCCGGGGTGAAGATGAAACCAAGCTCTGGTTCCGGGTCGCCCCGCTCGTGGTTGAGGACGACAAAGCCCAGCACCGACCGGTCCCGTTGCAGTTCGACCGTCCAGAGGCCCGCACCGCGAAGCAGCCAACTGGCCGTCATCTGAAGAAAGTCATCCCAGGCCTCGTCCCGCGTCATCGGGCCACCGACAAAGCGACCACGCTCGGAACAGACGATATCGGCATAGATATCGAAATCTTCCATATAGGGGCCGCGCAGCGAGGTGCGGTCGGTGGAAATGCGGGGCAGGGACTGCCCGATCCGCTCAACCGCGACGGCGGCCTGGCCTTCGGGCCGGGCTTCCCAGGGGGCAAGTGTCATGACGGGCGCTCCTCTTTGGAGTGGCGCCATATGTGCAGCGTCCCGTGGTCGGGATGGTCGTAGGTTCCTTCGGGCGTGCAGCCCATCCGCCGGGCCAAGGCGACCGAGCGGGCGTTGGACGGGTCGACGAGGCTGGCGAGCGGCGGCATGTGCAGCGCGTCATAGGCATGGGCGCGTGCGGCCAATGCGGCCTCGTAGGCAATGCCCTTGCCTTCGGCGCCGTCAAAGACGGACCAGGCCAGTTCCGGTTCCGGCCAGCCTTCGGGATAATAAAGACCGACAATGCCCATCGGTGCGTCGGTGTCCCGGTCGGCGATCATCCACCGACCAAAACCGCGCAGATGCCAATGGCCCAGTATGGCGCAGAGCTGTTGGAACGCCTCACGTTCGTTGAACGGCCCGCCGACGGTGACGGTGCGGGGCGAGGCGCGGAACCCGGCATAGGCGGCAAAGTCCTCGATGCGCGGGGCGCGCAGGGTAAGCCGATCGGTGGTCAGGACAGGGATCAGGACGGGGATCATGCCTCTGCCTCCGGCTTTGTATGACGGTAAACGAGGGTGTGTTCGTCCGGTTTTGGTTGCGGTGCATCGGGGTCGAGAACGGCACCCAGCTTTTCGGCAAGCCGGATCGATCGGGTGTTGCCGGGGGCGATATAGTTGACGATCGTGTCCCATTTCAGGACGTCCCAGGCATGCGTGATAGCGGCCTTTGCCGCCTCGGTCGCGATGCCTGTGCCTTCCAGATCGTCGGCCAGGATCATCCAGCCAATCTCGGTCTCGGGCCAGTCGGGCGGGGTCCAGGGGCCAACAAGGCCGATGGCCGTATCTTCGCCGCGCAGGGTGACGGCCCACATGCCGTAGCCAAAGATTTCCCAATGACCCAGTTCGGAGGCAAAGGTCCGCCAGGACTTGCCAAGAGTATGCGGGCCACCAAGGCCTGCCGACCGCTCTGACATCGAGAATGCGCGGGCTGCCTCCCAATCGCAGGGGGCGGGTCGGCGCAGGATCAGCCTGCGGGTGTGGATCATTTCGCTCATGCGGCCCCCATCGGGTGTCGCCAGACATCAACTGTCGTGCCGCTTGGATAGGTGTGCGTGCCTTCCTTGGTGCAGCCCAGCCGCCGGGCCAGACCGATGGAGCGATCGTTGTCGGCCGCGATGTAGGAGGCGAGTGCGGGCAGTCCCTGTACGGCGGCCCAGTTGCGCAGGGCAGCTGCGCCCTCGGACGCCAGTCCCTGACCTTCGAAACCGTCAAACATCACCCAGCTCAGTTCCGGCTCCTCCAGCGTGATCGGGTGCCAGATAGAGAAACGTCCGGCCGGTTTGCCTGTTGCCGTCTCGGTCGCGAAGAAGGCGCCATAGCCCCGCGCGACCCAATGCCCAAGGTGGATCATGCAGCTATCCCAGGCCTCGCGCTTGTCCGTGCTGGGTCCGCCAAGGAATTGTGACCTCGGTGAGGCTGCAAACACTGCGAAGGCCTCGTAATGGGCCATCTCAAATGTGCCAAGCGTCAGGCGGGGGGTTATGAGCGTCGGGATCATTTGTGCCCCCGGAGGTGCCGGTAGACCAGATCTTCGGGATCCGGCCGTTCTGCGGTCGGGTCGAATTGGCCGCCCAGGCGTTCAGCAACCTTCCGCGACGCAAGATTGCCCGCATCGACGTAGCTCACGAGGGAGGCCAGCTGCGTTGTGGCAAAGGCCCAGTCGCGCAGCGCGCCAGCAGCCTCGGTGGCGTAGCCTTTGCCTTCCTGCCCGTCATAGAGCATCCAGCCCAGCTCTGGCTCGGGGAAGAACGGGCCGTTGTTGATCCCGACCTGACCCAAGAGCGTGCCCGACGCCTGGTCGACGATCATCATCGACCCGATCCCGAAAAGGGACCAGCCAGCAGTGTCGTGGCAGAACATCCCCCAGGCGGTCTTGCGGTCAAAAGGGCCGCCCATGAAGCGGGCCCGTTCGCTGGCCATCATAGGCGCATAGGCGTCGAAATCCGCCGCAACTGGGGGCCGGAGGACAAGGCGCACAGTGGTGAGCGTGGGGATCGCCGTCATAGGGTGGCGGCTTTCAAATAGCCGCGCTGCCGCGCGACACCGGTTTCTGCCAGCGGTGCGTGATCGCCCTGCCCAAGCCGCAGGACGGCTGTGGCGCAGCACAGCCTCCGGCGGGAGTATTTGGGACAAAGCGAAGGGCATGTCATTTCTTCTTGCCAAAGCCCGAGAGGCCCGAGGGAAGCTGCATGCCCCCCTTTTGACCAAGACCGGCGAGACCGCCGGGCAGTTTACCGGCCTGACCCAGCTGGGCCTGAGCGGCGGCAATCTCGTCGGCGCCGGGGGTTTTGCCGAACATGCCGCCCATGGCCTTTTTGAGCATGCCGCCTTTGCCCATCTTGCCCATCTTCTTCATCATATCCGCCATCTGGCGGTGCTGTTTGAGCAGCTTGTTCAGCTCGGACACTTCGAGGCCCGCGCCTTTGGCGATCCGCTTTTTGCGCGAGGCGGCGAGGATGTCGGGCTGGGCCCTTTCCCGCTTGGTCATGGAGTTGATCAGGGCGATCTGCCGCTTGAGAATAGAGTCGTCGAAACCGGCGGCGTCCATCTGGCTTTTCATCTTCTGGGCGCCGGGCATCATGCCCATCATCCCTTCCATGCCGCCCATCTTCAGCATCTGTTCAAGCTGCATCCTGAGGTCGTTCATGTTGAACTGACCCTTCTGGAAGCGCCGCATCATCCGCTCGGCCTGTTCGGCCTCGATGGTTTCCTGCGCCTTTTCGACAAGGGCCACGATATCGCCCATGCCAAGGATCCGGCCGGCGATGCGCGAGGGTTCGAAGGTTTCCAGCGCGTCGAGCTTTTCGCCGACCCCGACAAAGCGGATCGGCTTGCCGGTGATCGCCCGCATCGAGAGCGCAGCGCCGCCGCGACCGTCGCCGTCCATCCGGGTGAGCACAACACCCGAGACGCCGATCTTGGCGTCGAATTCCTGCGCCACTTCGACAGCGACCTGGCCGGTCAGGCCATCAACCACCAGAAGCGTCTCGCGCGGCGAGACGGCATCGCGGACCTGCTGGACTTCGGCCATCAGCGCCTCGTCGATCTGGAGCCGACCGGCGGTGTCCAGAAGGTAGACGTCATAGCCGCCCATGGCGGCTTGCGTCCGCGCCCGTTTGGCGATCTGGAGGGCTGTTTCTCCTTTGACGATGGGCAGGGTGTCGACCCCGATCTGGGCGCCCAGGATCTGCAGCTGTTCCATGGCGGCCGGGCGGTAGATGTCGAGCGAGGCCATCAGCACCCGCTTGCCTTCTCGTTCCTTGAGCCGCTTGGCCAGTTTGCCGGTGAATGTCGTCTTGCCCGAGCCTTGCAGGCCGACCATCAGGATCGGAGCCGGCGGGGTGTCGATCTTGAGCTCACCGGGGTCGCTGTCGCCTGTCAGCGTATCGACGAGCGCATCGTGGACGATCTTGACGACCTGCTGGCCGGGGGTGATCGACTTGGTCACGGCCTGTCCGGTTGCCTTGGCCTGCACCGCGGCCACGAAATCGCGCGCGACGGGCAGCGACACGTCGGCCTCGAGGAGGGCCACCCGTACCTCGCGCAGGGCCGTCTTGACGTCGTCTTCGGACAGGGCGCCCTGCTTGGTCAGGCGGTCGAATACGCCGGAAAGGCGTTCGGACAGATTTTCAAACATCTCCAAGGCTCCTTCGTGCCAATGCCGTTCTGACCCAGATAAGCAAGGCCTGCCCAAAATGCCAATCGCCCCCGTGGGCGCAACAGCGCTGACGGGGGGCGATCCCCTGACCCGGCAGGGGACCGGAAAGCTCGCGCAATCCGGAAGTTGGGGGCAAATACCCCCGGGTGGCCCCGGGAGTCAAGCCTGCAAGGCCTAGCGGGTCAGCTGGGCCCGGTTCTGGTAGAGGATTGCGCCGGCCAGAACGCCCAGGATGATCGCGGGCACTGCGGAGGGCCCGAGGATCAGGATGTGGGACAAGACCGCTCCGATCATCGTGCAGACCAGAAGGCCCGTGCCGATGGCCTGAAACCCAGGCACCCAGAGGAGGACGACGCTGCCAACCTCGATCAGGCCGGTGAGGTACCGAAACCACTGCCCCAGACCGATGACGCCGAAGGTTTCGACCATCATCTCGACCCCAGCAAGCTTCGACAGACCTGCCCCCAGGAAGGCGAGGCTCAGCAAGACCTTGATCCCGAAAAATACATACCGCGTGGCACTGTTCATGTTCATTCCTTTCAACCTAAGTTACCGCGAACTGGGGCTGGACATGACCGACCGGCCTCCGCTGAAAGAGAAATTGACTTTCCGCCTCAGCGAACGCAACTATCGAAAATAGACCTGTTAATGTTGAAAAATGCACCAAGACCCGAGGGCGCTCATGGATAGCTGGGACGAAATCAGGACGGCCTACCAAGTGGCCCGAATGGGAACCGTCAGCGGTGCGGCCGAAGTGCTAGGCGTTCATCATGCAACTGTCATTCGGCATATTGATGCCTTGGAGGCCCAACTGGGGGTCAAACTGTTTCAGCGTCATGCCCGTGGCTATACCGCGACAGAAGCGGGGGCGGACCTGTTGCTGGTGGCGCAGGCCACGGACGACCAGTTCACCCAACTTGCCGGGCGCATCCGCGGGCAGGGCGAAGGCATATCGGGCGAGTTGCTGGTGACATCTCTCGTAGCTTTTTCGCCATTGCTGACGCCAGTGATGGCCCGGTTCCAGCAGGATCATCCGGGACTTGTGGTGCGCTTTCTGACCGGTGACCGCTTGTTTCGCCTTGAGTATGGCGAGGCCCATGTCGCTATTCGTGCAGGCGCTGCCCCTGATCAGCCGGACAACGTGGTCCAGCCGTTTTTCGTCCAGAACATGACATTGGCGGCGTCGCGCGGCTATGTGGAACGTTACGGGCTGCCAAAGGACGTCGATGACTTTGCGAACCACTCCTTCGTTGGCCATGAAAACGACAATAGCCGTGCCCCGTTCAACCGGTGGCTCGTGGCCCATGCGCCTGCTGCAAGGATCACCTATCGCACGATGGACAACCAAAGCATGCGCGACGCGATCCTGTATGGGGCGGGTATCGGTTTCGTCCCGGTCTGGGAGGCATCGTTGATCGACGATCTGGTCGAGGTGCTTCCGGCACAGCCGGAGTGGTCAGTCCCACTTTGGCTGGTGACCCATGTCGATCTGCATCGAACCCCAAAGGTTCAGGCATTTCTGACGTATCTGAAGGACGCGGCGAAGGGGTGGACCTGTTGAGGGGCCTGAATTGAACCGATCCCAGGCCATCGGACACCTGGCCATGCTGGCCTTTTCGGTCTGCGTTGCAGGCTCGTTTTCCCTTGGTGCGCTGGCCGCCAATGAAATTGCTCCGGTGGCAATGAATGCAGCGCGGTTCTGGCTGGCGGCGGCAATGATCGGTGGGGCGGGCCTGATCATGGGCGGTGTCTCGGCGTCAAGCTTCCGCGCGCCCTGGCGATACGTTTTGCTAGGCGGGTTCTTCGGCTGCTACTTTGTCACCATGTTCGTGGCGCTCAAGACGGCCTCTCCGATCAATACATCGGCGCTCTTTACCCTTGTACCGGTCATGTCTGCCGGCTTTGGCTGGCTGTTGCTGCGCCAGCGGTTGACCCGGCGCATGGCACTGGCCTTGGCGATCGGGGCCCTTGGGGCCGTTTGGGTGATCTTTCGGGCCGACCTTGGAGCGGTTGTCCGGCTTGAGATTGGCCGCGGCGAGCAGATCTTTTTCCTCGGATCGATCAGCTACGCCCTTTACGCGCCGTTAAGTCGCCGATTGCACCGGGGAGAAGCGACGTTGGCCTATACGTTCTGGACCATGCTTTTTGCCGCAGCCCTCGTGACGCTCTGGGGGTGGGAGGCGGTGCTGGCGACGGACTGGATGCATCTTCCGCCGATTGTCTGGATCACCCTGACCTATATTGCCGTCTTTGCCTCTGCTGCGACGCTGGTGCTGATCAATATAGCCATTCAGCGGCTGCCGACGGCCAAGGTCATGGCCTATACCTACCTGATCCCAAGCTGGGTGATCCTGTGGGAGCTCGCGCTCGGCGCACAGGCCCCGCCGCTGCTGGTGAGTGCGGGGTTCGGGCTGACTCTTGTGGCGCTGGGCCTGCTGTTGCGGGACGATGCGCCGGCGCCGACACCGGTTCCCGCCGGTTAGGTGCCGGAAGAGGCCGCTGTCAGGATGTCCCGGCCTCAGTTTCGGTCTCGGCCCCTGCTTCCGTGTCCATCCCGATTTCAACCGCGAGGAAGCGTTCGAAGGCATCCAGGTCAAGGCTGTCCATCAGACCAAAGCCCTGCATCCATGCAGAGGCCTCGCGCAGGGCATCAGGCTCCAGCTTGCACCATTTGACGCGACCGCGCTTTTCCTGACTGATCAGTCCCGCTTCTGCCAGTACCTGTAGATGTTTGGAAATCGCCGCCAGGGACATGGCAAACGGATGGGCGACATCCGTCACGGCCATATCGTCCTCAAGCAGCATCGCTAGGATGGCGCGGCGCGTCGGGTCGGCAAGGGCGGCAAATACTGTGTCGAGGGTTTGGGACATTGGCCCAGATGATCCCCGCAGCGTGGAAACGTCAACCAGATGGTTGAATATGGAAACAGGAGCGATTAGCGGTTTGGACGGGTCTAGAGACGGTGGGCGACCAAGCCTATGCGAATTTAAACAAAATGATATCAATTAGATAAGGCTAGGTGCGCTGCGACGCGGTGCCGCTTGACTCAGCGCAGTCCCCCGCATAGCACCATGTCCAACTGATGAAGGGATGAGGCCAAGATGTCCGATCCTGACGACGCCGCTGACACTGCCGCCCGAATGCGGGCGCTGGAAGAGCGGATCGCCAAGGCAAAAGGGGCACCTGCGGCCAAGAACCATTCGGAAGAACACTACTCTCAGGCGCAACTGGCCTGGCGGATGGTGATTGAATTGGTAGCCGGTCTTGGGATCGGTTTCGGCATTGGATACGGGCTGGATACCCTTTTGGGGACGATGCCGATCTTTCTGGTGCTGTTCATATTTATGGGTCTTGCGGCAGGCGTGAAGACGATGCTGCGCTCGGCCCAGGAAGTGCAGAAGAAGCAGCTGGCCAATGAGGCCAGCCGACGAGGAGATGACGGACGTGGCTGAAGAGGCATCTGGCGCAGACGGCGGTCTGGTTTTCCACCCGCTAGACCAGTTCATCGTGAAACCCCTGATCGGGGACGGCCCGGTCCATTGGTACACCGTGACCAACGCCACCCTTTGGATGGCGATCGCCGTTGTCTGTATCGTGCTGTTGTTGGTCACCGGCACACGCGGCCGGGCTGTCGTCCCCAACCGGACGCAGTCAATCGCAGAGCTGATTTACGGTTTCGTCTACAAGATGGTCGAGGATGTGACCGGTAAGGAAGGCTTGCGGTACTTCCCCTACATCATGACGCTGTTCCTGTTCATCCTGTTTGCCAACTACCTGGCCCTTCTGCCGATGTCGTTCTCGACAACCAGCCATGTGGCTGTGACGGCGGTTCTGGGTTTTGGGGTATTCCTGACAGTCACGGCGCTGGGTTTCATCCTTAATGGTCCCTCTTTCCTTGGTATGTTCTGGATGAAGGACGCGCCGCTTGTCCTGCGCCCGATCATCGCGGTGATCGAGATCATTTCCTACTTTGTCCGTCCGGTCAGCCACTCCATCCGTCTTGCGGGCAACATCATGGCCGGTCACGCCGTTATCAAGGTCTTTGCAGGCTTTGCGGCCATAGCGGCCATCAGCCCCGTATCGGTCCTGGCAATCACCGCAATCTATGGGCTTGAGGTCCTGGTTGCCGGTATCCAGGCTTACGTCTTTACGATTTTGACCTGCGTCTACCTCAAGGACGCACTTCACCCGCATCACTAATCAACGGTCGGGGCAACGCCCCGTCCAAACCAGCATTCCAACTCAAGGAGAAAAGACATGGAAGGCGATATCGCAAACATGGGTCAGTTCATCGGTGCCGGCCTGGCCGCCATCGGTTCGGGTGCAGCAGCTATCGGTGTTGGCACCGTGGCCGGCAACTACCTGGCTGGTGCTCTGCGCAACCCCTCGGCTGCTGCTTCGCAGACTGCGACCCTCTTCATCGGTCTGGCCTTTGCAGAAGCGCTCGGCATCTTTGCATTCCTCGTCGCTCTCTTGCTGATGTTCGCCGTCTAAGACGGATAGACCATCCCTTGAGGCCGAAGGGCGGTTTGCGCCCTTCGGTATGACATCAGGACTGTGAGGGCCGTCATGGCGACCGAAACACACGAAGGCGCAATTGGTGCATGTGTCGACGCTGGTGGCAGCGCGATTGGCATGCCTCAGCTTTGTGCCGACTGGATCCCGAACCAGATATTCTGGCTCGTGGTAACGTTGATCGTGATCTACTTTGTGCTGAGCCGGGTGGCTCTGCCCCGGATCGGGGCGGTTCTTTCCGAACGGGCCGGTACGATCACCAACGATCTGGGCGCAGCAGAAGAGCTCAAGCAGCGGGCAAAGGCAGCGGAAGAGGCCTATGAAAAGGCCCTTGCCGACGCACGGACCGAAGCGAACCGGATCGTGGCCGAGACCAAAGCAGGCATTCAGGCCGAACTTGATGTCGAGCTGAAGAAAGCCGACTCCGAGATCGCCGCCCGGACTGCGGAAAGCGAAAAAGCGATCGCTGAGATTCGCGATTCTGCTATGGCGAGCGTGATGGCCGTTGCAAAGGACACTGCAGGCGAGATTGTGCGGGCCATGGGTGGCACGGACGATCAAAAGGCGATCGACGCTGCTGTCGACGCGCGGATTGGAGGACGGGCATGACCAAATACTCTCTTCCCTTCGGCTTGGTGCTGACGGTTTTGGCTGGCCCTGCGCTTGCCGCGGGTGGACCGTTCGTATCCTTGCAAAACACGAATTTCATCGTGCTAGTGGCCTTCCTCGTGTTCGTGGGCATCCTGCTTTACTACAAGGTGCCTGGCACCGTGGCAGGCATGTTGGACAAGCGGTCGGCTGAGATCCAGTCCGAGCTCGATGAAGCCCGTTCCTTGCGCGAAGAAGCGCAGGCGCTGCTGGCGTCCTATGACCGCAAACAAAAAGACGTCCAGGTCCAGGCGGATCGCATCGTCTCTGCGGCGCGTGACGAAGCTGCCCGCGCCGCCGAGCAGGCAAAAGCCGACATCGCAGCGTCTGTTGCCCGTCGCATGGCTGCCGCCGAAGAACAGCTGGCCAGCGCTCAGGCCTCTGCGATCAAGGCGGTGCGTGATCAGGCTGTGACAGCCGCTGTTGGCGCTGCACAGGATGTGATTGCGGCACAGATGACAGCGGATCGTGGTAACAAGCTGATCGACGACGCAATCGCGACGGTCGAGGCGAAACTGCACTGATCCTGATAGCGTCAGATCTTTCCAACGGCTAAATGATCGGGCCTCGCTTGAAAAAGTGGGGCCCTTTCTACGTTTGGGTCGGAAGTTTGAACCCGAGGTAAGGTGGGTCCGGACCCACCTTACTTTTCGGCTTCGTGTTCGTATCTCTTCTTGGCGAGGATTTCGTTCCGGTCGGCCCTTTGCTGATTGGTCAGGGCCAGCTCGACAAAATCAAGATGGGCGGCCACGGCCGCTTTGGCCTCAGCCGGGTCGCGTTTTTGTAGCCCCAGGTTGATGGCTCTGTGCTGGTCCAGCAGCATGTCCCTGGTCATGCGCTGTTTGAACATGACCTGTCGATTGTAGAACACACCTTCCTGCAAGAGATCGTACATCGACCGCATCATGTGCAGCATGATGACGTTGTGGCTCGCTTCGATGATCGCAAGATGAAACTCGGCATCCAGTTCTGCCTCGTCAGACGGGTTCTTCTTGAGATGCGCAGCCTCCATCTTGCGAAAGATGGAATCGATCAGCTTTAGGTCCATGTCGGACCCGAACTGTGCAGCCCGATCTGCTGCAATCCCCTCCATGTCCCTGCGAAACGAGATGTAGTCAAATACGGCTTCGTCATGGCTGGCAAAGAGCCTGACCAGGGCGGGCGAAAATGCGGAGCCAAGGACGTCGGCGACGAAAACGCCTGCGCCGGCCCGACTGGTCAGAAGGCCACTGACCTGAAGGTCGGCCAATGCTTCGCGCAGGGACGGCCTCGAAACGCCCAGCCTTTCGGAAAGCTCGCGTTCGGCGGGCAATCTTTCGCCGGGACGCAGGATGCCGCGCAGGATCAGTTCTTCGACCTGCCGCACCACACCTTGTGAAAGCTTTTCCGGTTGGACCTTTTCGAACGGCATGACCATGTCTCATTGCTGAATTTTGGTATGTTTATCTGACCAGCGAAAGATGTCCAACGGGAAGTCGGAAAACCCGTTTTTGATGTCAGCTGCCC